>JANQFT010000283.1 GCA_028277685.1 Phycisphaeraceae bacterium | reverse complement strand
TTGGGACTGGATGTAGTCAGTTCTCAGTCCGAAACTCCCGCCGATCCAGTCAGGTCCATCGCTGAGGACGAAGCCCTCAATCAGGATGACATCGACGTTTACCTTCGCTCATCAGAGGGCGCTGAGCACGCAGGTGATCCGCCGCTCAACCCGTCTCAGAAACGGGCTCAGAAAGGTCTGCCCAAGGCGGCGAATCTGCGGAAGCTGGCAAAAACATGGCTCAGGCTCTCGCATGAGTACTATCCAGGTTTGGTAGACTCTGAGGTTGTTCCCCCAAATGACGACAGCACGGTGGACCAACTCGCGCGCGACTTCGTACGACGTTTCACCCGTGGCGAAGTCGATGCTTTCCATGTGCAGTTGGACCGCAAGGCCTACCAAGGTGTGGCGGCAGCTTACCTTCGGTACAGCGATGACAACTCAAACCCGAGATCGCTGGATGATCAGTTGACGCAAGCGATGCGGAAAGCGGCTTTTGAGAAACGATACATTCCGTGGCAGTACTGCTTCGCCGACGCCAGTGTGAGTGGTTGTACTCATCTGAGGCGTGGTTACCGTTTGGTGAAAGAAGCGCTTGAGCAGTTCCGAGACACACACCTGAACACACTGTACATCGACGACTTCAGCCGCGTGTCCCGTAACGCCATAGAAACCTATCGCCTAGCCAGACTATTGGAGCGCCTGGAGTTGCGGCTGGTTGGCGTGAGCGATGGCATCACACTGGGGTCCGAGCAGGCCAACATGGCGCTGGCCTTCGCCGCAACGTTCAACGAGTGGTTCATCACGCAACTCCGCAAAAAAGTCCTTCGAGGGATGAAAGGCGCGGCGGCGCGCGGCACGTCATTGGGCGTGCTGGTTCGGATACAAACTGGTCGATCTGCTCGACGAAAACGGTCAGCCTGTCATCAACGCAAAAGAGAAAATCACCAAGGTTCCAGCCATCGATGAGGACGCGATGGCCCACGTCATCCAGGCTGCACGTTGGTTCGCAGAGGATCACAAGTCATACAAGTGGATCGCCCGGCAATTCAACGCGCAGAAGGTCAACGGCAGCACATCGTGGTCGGGCAGTCACATCAGCAAACTGCTGGCCAACCCACTATTCATCGGCATTCGTAGATTCAATCAGATGCGTACGGTCTGGGACCACGAGACCGGTGAGTTTAAGAAAGCACCTAACCCGCGCAAAGAGTGGGTCACGGTGAGGATGCCTGAGCTCAAGGCATGGCCCGATGAGTTGTGGCGAAAGGTGCACCGCCGTGCGAAAGCGGTCCGACGCAAATCACCGGCTACCGGCCGCAAGCACGGAAAGCGGAATCAACCATTGCCCGAATGCGAAATCAATGATCTCTACCCATCTACCATGGTGGATGGATTGTTGTACTGCCCGCACTGCGATCAACCACTTCGGCTGGTGCGATCGGACGGCAAGTATCAGCAGGTGGGATGTGTAAATGGCACCGGCCATGTTCATGGCTGTAAACTGCACTCCAGCAAATCTGTCCGTCATGTGACGACCGGCCTGTTGGACTTCATCAAGGAGAAGCTGCTTACTGAGGATGCCATCGCTGAATTGGTCGACCAGGCAAACGCGTTCCTGGCTGAGGAAGCGGCCAAACCGAAGATCGACATCACACCGATTGAAACGGCGTTGGCTGAAGCGACGGCGCAGCAGAACAATCTGATTGAATTCGTGGTGGCCAACCAGTCGAAGCACGACATGTCAGCGTACCTGACGCGCAGTGACCAATTGGGCGAGAAGATTGGTGATCTAGGGGAACAGTTGAAGGCCGCAAAAGCAGCCAACGCCGCGCCTCCTCCACCGATTAAGGCGGAAGACGTGCTGGCGCAACTCGACGACTTAAGCGCACTATTCGAACAAAGCGTGGGCAAGTCAGCCGAAGTGCTTAAGCTGCTGCTGGGCAAGGTGGTCGTCCAGGAAGTCGCAGTTAAGGGTCGCAAACGCAAGTCGTGGATCGGTTACGTGAACGGCGACTTGGTTCCGCTCATGGCCCACGCCAGCAAGGTGCTCGGTTATCCAGATTCGCCAACATGGGAGTTCCTGTTGCACCGAATCTGGACAAAGCGATTCACGGCGGAAATCATGCTCGAAGACAGGCCCGGATACGTGCGGAACGCCGCGAAGTTCAAGGCCCTGCACGATGCAGGCAACAGTCCGGAAATGATCGCCAGCGCTCACGGTGTCAGCCCCGCATCGGTCCGACAGGCTATTCACTTCGCAAAAACTGGCCAAGC
>JANQFT010000203.1 GCA_028277685.1 Phycisphaeraceae bacterium | reverse complement strand
GGATGAGAAAGTCGCCCGGCCGATTCTCTCCGCGTTGGTGCGTGCTTCGGCCGACGGCCCGGATCGCTTCCGTGCCCAACGGCTGGAGCTGACCGTACTCGCCACGCAGAAGTTGTTCGAAAACGATGGGGCCAGTCGCAAGCTGTTGCCCGGTTTGATTCGAACCATGCCCGACACCACGCAGGTGGCCATGCTGATGGGCCTGATTCGATCAAAAGAACGCGGCGGGGATAAGGTGATCGCCGGCATCAATGAATGGCCCAGTAAAATCAGTGAGGCGATGGCGCTGCTGCTCCGCGCCAAGCAGGGCCGCAAACTCAACGAGGAACAGTTGAAGCAACTGTCGTTGATCGTTCGTGGCGGCAGCGGCCTGCAGGAACCTCTGAGGGTGCAGGCGGCGTGGATTTACTTGAAACAGACCCGCCAGGACCGCGTGGCACTGGCCACTGTGCTCGGACGTTAACCGCACGAATTTTGCCAATCCGTTGGGGAGTGCTGCACGATTAACGCATCACGTGAAATACCGCTTTCGCAGCCGGACATCACCGAAGTTGAAATTGAAGCCGTGGCCGAGGTCATGCGCTCCGGTCGATTGAGCATCGGTCCGCGACAGGTTCGTTTTGAAGAGATGGTGGCCGACCGTGCCGGGCGTCGGCATGGCGTGGCGGTCAGCAGTGGCACCGCCGGCTTGCACCTGGCGATGATCGCGCTTGGCGTAGGGCCGGGCGATGAAGTGATCACCACGCCGTTCAGTTTTGTTGCGTCGGCCAACTGCATTCTCTACGTGGGGGCAAAGCCGGTCTTCGTCGACATTGATCCCGCCAGCGGCAACATGGATCCGGAAAAACTCGAAGCGGCCATCACGGAAAAAACCAAAGCGATCGTGGCCGTCGAAGCGTTCGGTAACCCCACGCACATGGACCGCTACGTGCAGATCGCAGCGAAGTACGAAATTCCCCTCGTCGAAGATTGCTGCGAAGGTTTAGGCGGTGTCTACCGCGACCGGCCGATCGGTTCGTTCGGGCGCGTCGGCGTGTTCGGGTTTTATCCCAACAAACAGATCACCACCGGTGAAGGCGGGATGATCGTGACCGATGACGATCGCCTGGCCGAAATGTGCCGTTCGCTGCGCAACCATGGTCGCGCGGTGGCGCGCACGCCGGATGAAGGTTCCTGGCTGCATCATGAACGGCTGGGCTATAACTTCCGTTTGTCGGAAATCGCCGCGGCCGTGGGCATCTGCCAGATGGAACGGTTGGACAAAATGCTCACCCGCCGGCAGGAAGTGGCCTGCATGTACTTCGACAAATTGATGGGCTACCCGCAGGTGATGCTGCCAAACATCACCGACAAGATGAAGATGAGTTGGTTTGTGTTCGTGGTGCGGCTGACCGACCCGTTCACCACGAAAGAGCGCGACCGCATCATCACCGGCATGCGTCGCCACGAAATCGGCTGTGCGAATTACTTCCCGCCGATTCACTTACAGCCGTTCTACCGCGAAAAGTTCAACTACCAGCAGGGTGATTTCCCCGCGTGTGAATCGGTCTCGCAACGCACCATCGCGCTGCCATTCTTCAACCGCATGGACGCCACACAGGTGGAGTTGGTTTCACTGACACTGAACGTGATGATCCAGCGGGAGATGCTGATCCTCGATAATCAACCTGCACCGGCCGACCCCCCAGATGAACTGCCGGATCGAAGTAGTTGATCGTTGCCATCACTGTGGCCGCGGCCGTGTCGGCCGCAGTTTCCTGATAACCGCCGACACGGCGACTGCCACAGTCATTTACAACGCTACCCCCAGCTGCTGCGCGGCTGCATCCGCGGTTTGATCGATCAAAGTCGCAATCGTCATCGGACCCACACCACCGGGTACGGGGGTGATCAGTGATGCCTTCTGTGCACATGCATCGAAATCGCAATCGCCGATGTTACCGGGGTTGTAGCCGGCGTCGATGACGACGGCACCCTCTTTCACCCAGTCGCCTTGTACGAAGTTGGGTTTGCCGACCGCCGCAACAATCAGGTCGGCACGTTTCACCACGCTCGGCAGATCGCGCGTGCGGCTGTGGCAGATCGTTACCGTGCAATGCGCATTCACCAGTAACGCGCCCATCGGTTTTCCGAGAATGGGGGAGCGACCGATGACAACGGCTTCCATGCCGGATAGCTCAACGTTGTATTCGCGCAGTAACGTCATGATGCCACCGGGGGTGCAACTGAGGAAACCACTGGGGATGCCGAGTGCCATGTTCCCCATGCTCGTGGCACCGACGCCGTCGACATCCTTGCCGGGCGCGATCGCATCGAAGGCCTCCCGTTCATCCACCTGGCTGGGCACCGGGTGTTGGAGCAGGGTGCCGGGGACTGTTTCGTCCTCACTGAGTTCGGTGATCTTCGCCAGCAGTTGTTCGGTGGTGGTGTCGGCCGGCATTTCAATGCGTAGCGACTTCATCCCTGCGGCTTCGCAGCGTTTGCCCTTCATCTTCACGTAGGTGGCGCTGGCCGGATCGTCGCCGACGAGCACGGTGGCCAGAGCCGGGGTGATGCCGGTTTGCTGGGTGATTTTCTGAACCTTGGCCGCCGCCCCGTCGAGCAGGCGCTGGGCCACGGCTTTACCATCGATGAGTTTGTTGCTGTCCATGGGGGCAATATAGCAGATATCTGAAACCCTCCCCTGGAAGGGGGAGAGGTTGCCTGCGCACCTTGCCACCGTGCATCTCCTTGCCTACCATTCGGGCAACTTCATTGGAATGACACAGATCCACAAGGCGGAGGCAAGCCATGTCCGACCATTCGATTCTTCATGACAACGGTTACGACAGCATCGTTGACACCATCTTCAACACTCCCATGGTGCAGTTGAAGAAAGTGGTCAACCCCGATAAGGCCACCGTGTGGGTCAAGTGTGAGTTCTTCAACCCCATGGCCAGCGTGAAAGATCGCATTGGTCGGGCGATGATCGAAGCCGGCGAGCGCGATGGCCACATCAAACCTGACACGCAGATTGTCGAACCAACCAGTGGCAACACGGGCATTGCGCTGGCGTTCGTTTGTGCCGCACGTGGTTACAAGTTGACGCTGACCATGCCGGAGTCGATGAGTCTGGAACGTCGCGCCTTGTTGAAGGGACTTGGGGCTGAACTCGTGCTCACGCCAGCCGACAAGGGCATGAAGGGCGCGATCGAAAAGGCGAATGAAATTCTGGAAAGCTCCGACAACGCCTGGATGCCCCAGCAGTTTGAGAATCCGGCCAACCCCGCGATTCACGAAGCCACGACGGGACCGGAAATCTGGGCGGCATCGGGCGAGAAGATCGACGCCATCATCGCGGGCGTGGGTACTGGTGGCACCATCACCGGTGTGACCCGCTTCATCCGCAAACACAACGCCGACTTCCAGGCATATGCCGTGGAACCGGAGCATTCCCCTGTGATCAGTGGTGGTTCGCCCGGCCCGCACAAGATTCAGGGCATTGGGGCTGGCTTCATTCCCGGTAACTGCGATACCTCGCTGTTGAACGGCGTGGTCACCGTTACCAACGATGAGGCGTTCGAAATGGGGCGCCGCCTCGCGAAGGAAGAAGGGCTGTTCGGCGGTATTTCCACCGGGGCGAATGTGGCCGCCACGCTGAAGGCGATCGAAGAGCACAAACTCACCGGCAAACGCATCGTGACCATCGGTTGCTCGTTCGGCGAACGCTATCTCTCCACCCCGATGTTCGAAGGTCTCGCCAACTGACCCACGCCTCCGGAAGGTGGATGTATGGGCGGGCGTTGCTTTGGCTGAATCGCATGCGGTAGTTTTTCCTAAGCCGTGCCGTAAGAATGATGTTTCGACGCTTACTCATTGTGTGCATCGTGAGCGCACTGACCGGCTGCGCGGACATCTACCCCCCTGACCAGGTGCAGCAGCCGACGATGATCGGCGTGGTGAATTATGGTCGGCATACTTCCCTGCTGTTGCCCGATGCACAATCGAACGTGACCGAATGGTGCTACGGCGACTGGTCGTTTTGTGCCGAGGGGAATCGGGGAATTCACGTTGAGTTGGGTGCGGTGCTGCTGCCGACTGAAGCGGCGCTTGGTCGTCGACAGTTTGGTGCGCCAATCGATTCGCCTGGGGTGCGTTACCTGCTCGAGGGATACACCATCACCAAAATCACGGTCGAGCGAACGCGCGTGGAGGCGTTGTCCTCTGAACTGACCGCCCGGTTCAACAACCGCGCGGATGAGGCACGGTACGCCCCGGACTTTGACATGTATTTTGTCCCCGCTGGTGAAGCCTATGGTCTGTGGAGCACCTGCAATAACGCGATGGCGAAATGGCTACGTGCCTTGGGTTGCGAGGTGATAGGTTGTACGCAAACGGGCGATTTTGTGATTCACGATCCGTAACCGATCCGGAACGGGTCGGCTATAGCAGTTCCATTACCACCGAATCGGCCAACATCAGCCCGCGGCGCGTCAGGCGAAGATGGGTCGGGGTCCGTTCCAACAATCCGCGCTCGGTCAGTTCTGCGATCCGTGCTTCGCGTTCGGCGTTCAGGCGTGGCGATAGCCAGGTCAGTTCAACCCCTTCGATCAATCGCAGACGCATCATCAATTGCTCGCCGAGGCGGGCATCATCATCGAGTCGTTCGACATCCAAGATCGGTGCCCCCCCGGAAGTGTTCAGGTAATTGCCAAGGTGGGGTACGTTCTTCCAACGAACGCCATCGATGTGCCCGGGTGCACTCGGCGCGAACGCCAACCAGTTCGCGCCTAGCCAGTACAGCAAATTGTGCGCACAACGCAGGTCCGCCTTCGTGCCTTCGTGCCTCACTTCCGGGTGTGCCTCATGCCTTCGGAAAAAGTTTGACACTTCGTAGTGCTCAAATCCCGCTGCGGTCAGGTGGTCGATGGTCAGCTCAAACATCGCGGTTTCGGTTTCTTCACTCACCCGGTCGACCTGGCCGGCCTGAAGTTTCACCGTCAGCGGCGTATTCGGTTCATAGGTCAGGGCGTAACACGAAAGGTGGGTCGGCTGATGGCCCAGCGCGGCATCCAGTTCTTCGCGCCACTGCTCGAGGGTTTGATCGGGGACCGAATGAATCAGGTCGAGATTGATGTTGTCGATGCCCGCCGCACGGGCAAGCCGCATGGCTTCACCCACGTTGACTGGGTCGTGCCAGCGTTCGAGTGTTTTCAACTTCCGGGGGTCGAATGATTGGGCGCCGATCGATAACCGATTCACACCCCCCGCGACCAGCACGTCCATCAATTCAGAGGTGACCGTTTCGGGATTTGCTTCGACCGTGAACTCAATGTCATCCGCCAGCGGCAGGGCGTGATGCAGCGCGTGGAGCAGTTGTTGCCACAGGTTCGGTTCCAGCAAAGTCGGAGTGCCGCCGCCAATGAAAATCGTCTCGATCGGACCATGGACGAGTGGTGAAATCGCACGGATTTCGTCGATCAAACGGCCGGTAAAAGCAGTCTGTCGATTCTTGGAATCCACGATCGAGTAGAAATCGCAGTAGTGACACTTGTGGAAACAGAAGGGGATATGCACGTAAACTGCTCTGATCGCGGGGCAGCCCAGCTTCTTCAGCAGGGCAGCGCTGTCGCATGCTTGCGACAGGCTGTCTTGAAGCGGATTGGGCGAATCGCTAGACTGGTTCAATTGCAGTTCTCTAATTAGCCCGAGGTTGCGCTATGCAAGCGACATTGGTAATGTTCAAGGCGGACGGCGAACGACGCGACTTTCCCGTGACCAAACCCACGGTGACGATCGGTCGTAAGTCCACTTGTGACCTACGGATACCACTGTCGAGCGTTTCTCGCCAGCACTGCGCCCTCGAGCAGAAAGATGACGGGTTGTACTTCCGCGATCTCGGCTCAAGCAACGGCACATTCTACAACGACCAGCGTGCCCAGGAAGGCAAGTTGCGTGCGGGTGATCATCTGTCGGTCGGGCCGGTCAACTTCACCGTTGTGATTGATGGCAAGCCGGAGGACCTGCGTCCGGTCACCACCATTGTTCCTTCCGCCACCACTGCTAATGAAGCCAGTTCCTCGGCCGCCCCGGTCGAGCCGGAGATGGTGGAGACCGGCGACGAGATGCCCGAACTGGTCGAAGAGGAAATGGCATCGCCCACCACCGACATCGATGACGATCCCATCGCGGCGTTGGAAGCGCTGGCTGCGGGCGAAATCGGTGGGACTGCTGATGATGACGATGACGACGACGAGGCGATCAGCCTCGCTGATGATGACGATGACAAAAACTGACCCGCCCCCTCACAGCCATCGGCTGTCGGCGGGATGGTTTTTCATAGCCACACCATGCGGTTTTGAAATGTCAGGCGATTGTGTGTCGCCTGGACACGGCCGCGCTGACGACTCGCGTGAGTCAAAGAAGATCGAACCATGAACAACCCACCCCACATTGCCATTGCCGGCGTGACCGGCGCGGTCGGACAGGAATTCCTGCGTCTGCTCGAACAGCGCAGCTTCCCGTTCGCTTCGATGAAAATGCTTGCCAGCGCTCGCTCGGCCGGCAAAACCGTGGACTTCAAAGGCACCACTTACACCATCGAAGAACTCACCGCCGATTCGTTCGACGGTGTGGACCTGGCCCTGTTCAGTGCCGGTGGGTCGATCAGCAAGAAGTTTGGCCCCATCGCCGCCGAGAAGGGTTGCGTCGTGGTCGATAACTCCTCCGCCTTCCGCATGGACCCGGATACCCCGCTGGTCGTGCCGGAAGTGAACCCGCAGGAAATCGCCAACCACAAGGGCATCATTGCCAACCCGAACTGCTCGACCATCATCATGAACGTGCCGGTGTGGCCGCTGCACCAGGCGTTCGGCGTGAAGCGCGTGGTGGTCAGCACCTACCAGGCCGCCAGTGGTGCCGGTGCACAGGCCATGGCCGAGCTGGAACAGCAGGCCAAGGATTGGGTGGCGGATGATCCCATCACGCAGGACATCTTCGGTCGCCAGTACATCTGGAACCTGTTCAGCCACAACTCGGACATCGACCCCGACACCGGCTACAACACCGAAGAAACCAAGATGATCAAGGAAACCCGCAAGATCTTCGGCATCGAAGACATCCAGGTTTCCGTCACCTGCATCCGCGTTCCCGTACTGCGGGCGCATTGCGAATCGATTAACCTCACATTCGAAAAGCCCGCCACCGAGCAGCAGGTGCGCGAGATTCTTGCCGCCGCACCTGGCGTGACCGTGCTGGATGATCGTGAGAACAATCAGCACCCCGAGCCGCTGATCGCTTCGGATGAAGATGATGTCTACGTCGGCCGCATCCGCACCGACGCCGGTCAACCCGAAGGCTACGGCATCGAAATGTTCATCGCCGGCGACCAGATCCGTAAGGGCGCCGCATTGAACGCTGTGCAGATCGCGGAGCTATTGCTGACGTGAGTTAGTGCGCGTTGGCGGGCGTCCGGTGCAGTTTCGTCAGTCGTCGAACTCAAGCTGCGATTCGATCTGGTTGAGGTGTGCGCGTAAATCATGGGGCAATGTTTGACATACCGGAGAGGGGGGATTAGCGAGTCGCAGTATTCGCAAGCCATTCCACGCCAAAGCTTTGCA
This sequence comes from Phycisphaeraceae bacterium, assembly GCA_028277685.1. GTDB lineage: Bacteria > Planctomycetota > Phycisphaerae > Phycisphaerales > Zrk34 > JANQFT01. The sequence continues at coordinate 17,056 of JANQFT010000203.1, read as the reverse complement.
TCACAAGTGCGGTTGTCAGGGGTTGTTAAAGCAGTCTCTGTAGTTTTCTGTTGTTCCCCCAAGTTTGCCGCTTTGAGTCATTGATTTGGGACACATTTTGGCGCGCCCCTCTTAGTGGGGTTCACCGATGCCATATCCCGGCGGGTGCGGCCGACACGGTAAGATGCTGCCGTTCGGGGTGCCCGTTTTTGTCGGACCTCTGTCCCTACAGCACTAACGGTTTGGGAAAGCGAAGATGTTACAGCCTCTGCATGCATTGGTCTGGTTGATCTACGAGTCGCTTTCGGCTCGCCGTGATGCTCACGTTCGGTTCTTTCATGCGGAGAACGCCATCCTGAATTCCCGCTTGAACGGGTGAGTCATTTGCTCACCTCGCGAACGCGCATTTGCCGAAGCGTGGATCACCACATTCAGGAGGGAATGCTTACGTTGGTTCATGTGTTTGAGTTTGAAGCACATGGATTACATCGTGCAGACGTTTGTGGATTACTACAACCAGCATCGGCTGCATCAATCGAAGAGCAACCGGGTGTTGGTCTTCCCCGATGAGTCACAGCTATCGCTTGCCAGCGATAGTCAACCACTTGGATTGGTCAGGATGTACGGCAACGTATCATCGTCAAACAGGGACAACACGCCATTCAAGCCGCCGGACATTGACCATTGACCAATCTGCGCAATGTGCTTCCGAGTCTCATCCAGCACAGCATCTTTAGCATTGTCGAAATGGCAGAGCGCGGAGGCTAGATACCATGCTAGCCTAGTTCACACAATTCGAACTTGACCGTCTAACATTACCGGGGCATAATCTGTTGCGTAATGACTTGGGACTGGTGGCCTGCCTTGGGGGCTAATTCGATGTGTACAGTTTGCCATGGGTGGAAGACTTCCGGGGCGAAGTCCGTCTTTTTTACGCTGGTTGTGGCGTGTGTGGTATTACCATGCGCTGGTCAGGCAACCACCAGTATCTCGCATGTCAAAAACCAAGAAGCAGCCCGAAAATTGGCGACTGCTTGGGAGGCATACTGGCATAATCAATTCGGCTCTTGCCTTCACAAGACCAATCGTCTGGGTAAGTCAGAACAAGCTGTCGTCAAAATTCATGCCATGCACTTGCATGCGCGTGCGCTATGGGCAATTGGTGATCCAGGCTCGCGGCGCGCGGCTCAATCTGGGTGGTCACGACTATCGCGCGTGGGTCGGGGGCATTCGATTGCTAAGGCCTACATGCAGATTGGTCACTCACTCAACATTGCAGCTAAAGGGCGTCGGGAAAAAGCGATTGGCGTCCTGACCGACCTTGCTCGTATTGAGATGGCTTCGATTGTGACTGCAGAAGCCCGAATTGAAGCCGCGTTATTGCTGGCAGAGGCAGGACAATCCGAACAAGCGCATGAGCAGCTTGATCAAGCTGCATGGTTTTTGGACAACGCACAAAGCAATGATCTTCCTCCGGCATTAGCAAAGACATTTATCAAAGCGGTTACCCAAGTTCGTACGCTAGTTGATTCTCCAGGATTGCGTGAGTACCGCACTGCTTCAGGCTTGCTCAAGGAAGGCCGTCATCGTGCAGCAATGCTCGTCTTCAAGCAATTGGCTGAACGATACCCCGATTCAGAATACGGGATACGTAGTGAATTGGCGATGGGCCATTGTTGGCTAGGACTGTTGAAGCCACGCAAGGCTGAAGAACACTGGCAACAGATGATCGCCCGTGCGCCAGCAGGGCCATGGCGCGGTCAAGCTTATGTGGCCCTGATTGACCTATATCTGGAACAGCTTGGCTCTCTCTCCTTGGCAAGCGAGTACGTTGTGAGCGCCGCCACTGCTCATGAGCAAGCTAACATAGATGAACGTGCTACCGCTTCATGGAAGCTTGCCCAATACGATCTGTATTGGCGGCGTATTCTTGTGCACATGGTGCAGAATCAGCACGAGATGGCAGTTTCGACCATTCAGTTGGCCAAAACGTCATTTAAGAGCAAGGATAGGGAGGATGCGCTAAACTGCCTGCTCGACATTGCTCGAGCAGGTGACCGGTTGATTCCCGAGGATGTTTCCACGGGGTGTAAGAAAGCAACGCTCGCTCTTTCGATGGGGATGATTTACCTCATTATCGGGCAAGAGAATCGTGCGTACACGATGTTTGAACGCGTTGCAGGAACTGCCGGCGTTGGTGTGAATCCACCCTCGCGCGCAGCCCAGTCATCAGAACTCCAACCACCACTGGACAGCGCCAGCGTTTGTCAACGAAGCTTCGCGATTTTTGCCAACGGTCTAAGGCTAGGCCATTCCCATCCCCAAGCCATGATGAAACAGCTCAAGCGATCGATGGCACTGTGGCCACATGGATCGTGGCACGACGAGAGCATTTTTCACCTTGCGATGTACGCACAAAAAACGAAGCATGCGCAACCAACTCGTGCAAGCAAACAAAGCCCTGCTAACGCAAGAAAGCAATCAAGACAACTTGAGTCAGAAACTGTAGGACGCAAACCAGCTGCCAATAAGCAACTATTGGTTGCTATTCGAGCGCGAAGCAGTGCCGTTCCGCTATGGCAGGACCTGCTTGCCAAATATGCGGAAAGTGGGCGATGCGAGTATGCCTATTATCACCTGGGTGTGCTGCATGCAGATCTCGCACATGCGGGTGTGGATGAACGGGGCAACACCCTGAACGGTGCTCGGTTGGCACTCATGCAATCAAAATCAATCCAAATGCTCACTGCGTTGTGCGAGCGTTTTCCGAACAGCCACATGGCAGGCGATGCCTACGTGCGCCGCCTGGATATTGGGCTAAACGCAAAACTGGATTTGGCGGGAGCACAATCGGTGGCCCAAAAAGCCGTTCAATGGGCGAAGTCCTCTCAACCGCAAGCTTCGTCACAGGGATCGAAACTTGCCGTATGGCAACGCCTTGGGCCCTATGCAAAGCCTACCAAACGCTCAACTTCAGACGTGCAAGCCTGCTATTTCAGGGCTGCCATCGTGGCTTATCTGAGTGGTGACACCAAGCGATTCAGTGTCCACGCAAGAAAGGCAGGTCCCGCAAAACAAAACAAGCAAGCTGCAGCAAGTGCAAGCCTGCAGGCCATGGGATTGCGGGTACTACTTAGCCGAGTTGAAGCCGACATCCCCGTGACCCATCCACATGCACTTGAGTTGGCAAGTGACGACCGACAACGCGTGGCCATACAACTGGCGGACCTCTACATCGCAAGTGAAAGGACCATGGATGCCCTGGCGATGTTGACTCGTTTGCTGGAGGGGAACGAGGTTGTCAGTGCGGTGAAAGGTCAGCTTGTTTCCTATCTTCGATTTCGACTGGGCTACGCATTACTTCGCGTGGATACAGCCCAAGCCATTGAGCAATTCCAGCAGTTGTATCAGCCTGCTTGTCGAGAAGCTCCGTGGACTGCGGAAGGGATTCTGTATTTGGGTATCTTGACATTCAACACCACACAAGACCCAGCGAAAGCTCTTCCTCATTACGAGCACATTGTAAAGACCTACCCTGACCATCCAGTAGCTTGTCGCGCCCTCTACTTCAGTTGTCTCAATGCGAATCGTCTCGGCCAGACCAAGAAGCTGGCCTCTTATGCTCAGACTTTTCTCGATATGTATCCAGGCCACCGTTGGCATGGAGAAATAAAAGAACTACTTGCCAGACAGCCTCAAGCAAAGGACTAAGCCATGCGCCCTAAACAACTGCCCCTGTTTGCCATTTTGTTTGCGTTGGCCCTTCAACCTCTTGCCGATGCGTGGGCCGCCACCAGCGCCACACTCAAGCCATTTTCCCGCGGCACTTACAACGCAGCCCTATCGGGCGATGACACCGTCACGATGGAAGGCAATGTGGTGATCGAGGGGGAAAGCTCCGTACCTGCACTGGTGGGTGAGGTCATCATGACAGAAAAGGCGGTCACCTGGAAAGGTCGTGAGGCGACAGAAGAAGTCTTCTATACCGTCTGGGGCAGTTGGAAACCCGGGGGTGGCGGAACGGGTGGAGGTGGTGGGAGCGGCAGCGGTGGTTGGTACGCCTGGTATGATGCAGAAGGGGGGGCCCGTATCGTCTTGCTGCCACAAGTAGGTGATCTGGCCGGTGTTGAGATGTGGCCGAAAGATGGCACGGAGAACAGACTGTACGTCGGCCTGCTTGGGGCCGAAGCTGGCAAGAGCTATGACATTCAGCTTTATGTCAGTGATGAGTCCATCGCAACATTTACTCCCATGGATTTCACGCTGACCAAAGGCAGTGCATGGAAACTGGTGAACGTCAATGCGTTGAAAGTTGGCTCGATTCAGATTCAGGCTTGTTGCACCAATCAGGAAGATGTCACCGAAGCATCACTTGACATGGAGGTCGGCGACTTCTTGCCGCGAGATCCTGACGACTCGTTGACCGATACCACGTGGACACCGAATGCCAGCATGTGGGATCAGGGGGGCGATTGGGAAGATCGCACAATCGACAGCAAGACTTACAAGTACTGCAAGTTCGGTGGCCAGCAGGCGCTCAAGGCAGTTGGTCTGACCGACAAAGACTTCTGTCAGGTCACTGAAGACGAAGTGGATGACAGTTTTGATAAATCGGATGCTGTCATGTGGCGATGTGACAAAGCATGGGATGGTGCTCCTGAACGAGGAAGTTGCAGTCCCAAATTTGGCATGGTGACGGTTTGGGAAGGTGCAGATTCTGATCAACCTTACCTTTACAAAGGAGCCAGTGGCATTCCCAGTTGTGGCATCATTCTCGATATCAAAGACGATGGCGCCAAAGCGAAGGATACCGAGCCAACACTATCGCAGGTGCCCTCGGGTTATGATGGCCCCCGCGCTGATAAATATCAGCCAGGCTATTTCCAGGTCCAGTCCATGGTGGTTCGCTACTTCCAGCCAGGTGAGATCAAACAGGTAACCTTAATCGACCACGACACGACCGGCAGAACGGCAACCGACTTTCTGGAGGTGGTTGCATCTGAGCTTCAGGGCAATCAAATCGACTTTGTCGCCGAATTGGTTGAGGGGGCAGAGCCATTGGACAACACCAAATGGCCCAAATGGTACCTCAGCACGGATGGTGGGGCGTTCCAGGAACTCACCGATTTCAAAGGGCAGATGTCTGGTGACTTCAAAGCCTATCCAGGCTTGCCCTGCCAGCAAACGCAGTGGTTTGGTGGTGTACGCAAGTATACGTTGAAGGTTGAGTGGGCTAATACCACTGAACCTGACAACGTGAAGATGCTTCAGCACACGATCAGTGCTTACCATACGGATAAGATCGACGTAGAAATCCCCAGCAAAATAGTTGATCTCATTACGAAGACTAAAGAGACATTCGACCTGCTGAAGGCCAAGGCGCAGGATCCACCGCCAGGCGAGTGGTTCCAGACCATGAGTGATTCGAAAGTCAGTCTCAAAGCTACCGGTATGGGCTGGGCTGAGCGGTTGCCCTCCGATCAGGATGGTAAGCCCAACGAGGTACTTTACGTCCTGAAGATCAAAGTCGATTGGTCGCCCATCATTGGCTTTGATATGCCGGATAATCTTCTGAAATTCCCCACGCCCATTACTGGTGTGTTCATTCGTGGTGACATTAACGGAAGTTTTGGGATGTCGGGAGAGTTCTTCCGCAATGAAAACAATACCAAGGGAAATGGTGGTGTCCGAGGCACGGCAAAGGTTGGGGCCATGTTTGGCGTCTCAGCCGGTAGTGAGTGGGTTGTCGAAGTCATGGGAGGCGCAGAGACAGGCTTTACCGGCAGTGCCTTCCTGGGTGGTGTGCCAGTGAAGTCGCAAGACAAAGATGGTGTGGGACTTGAGGGCGATGTACAGTGGGACGGCCTCCACCTGTTCGTCGAAGCGACGTCATTGGGCGGTTACGGCCCGGGCGGTAAGCAATCCTGGCAAGTCCTCAAGTCTCGCCAGCTCTGGGGACCGAAGCACTGGACACTCATTTCATTTAACAGCGGTAAAGGCAAATGAGTCATCTGATACCATCCGGGAGTATGTGACATGCGCTATGCCATGATTGGTTTGGGAATGCTGCTATTGGTTGTCGCAGCACTGCTGATTTTCCAATCGGGTGACACGGAGCCGATCAAGGCACCGTTAACCCCCTCGGTCATGATGCGCGATGCCGATATGCCGGTCACTGAGATGGCTGCGCTTCAATGGCAGGCGTTTGATGTCAAGGCCGATGGGAATTCAGTCACCGTTCACACCCGCGAATTCCCCGAGCCACTTCCATTCAAGCACGTTGTGGACCAGTTCAGTGGCAAAGGAGATTCGCGCCTTTCTGCCGTTGGTCTGCTGGTAATGGGTTACCACGAGCGCCGAAATATCAAACCAGGCAAAGAGGGGGCATACCAATTTGCTGAAATGATGTTCGCGGATGCTGCCGTTGCGCAAGCGCGTTACAAAGAGCAACAGGAAAAAGTTGGTGGCTGGGAAAAGTTCACCTCAATCCTCAAGAGAGTCGCCGTTGAAGATTATGAGCAAATGAAACTTTTGGGCCAGGCCGTTGTAGGTCCCAGCCATATCTTCATCGTGCATCGTCGTCCTGCGGACATGATGCCGCTCTACATTGTTTATCAACGTGAGAAAACGGGTTTGTTTTACGTCGCACCCAAGTGGTCCGCTGACGTTGATACGTTGCTGGTAAACGGAAAGATTCTCGAGCTGTTTCCTGCGACAAAAAAACGCTTTCCCAAGTTCGAAGGGTTTGAAGAATAACCATGCCTACACCGGGTCAAGTTCATGCCTTTGTATGGTTCCCTCGCATGCTGGTCATGTTTTGTTTATGCGCGTGGACACTGCCACATGCCTTCAGCCAGGATGTTTCGTCTGTTGCCGGTCGTGAGCAACAGATCAGGACAATTCGCAAACAAATCAAAAACGCCCAACCGCATGAACAGATAGAACTCGAACATCGCCTGGCATCGTTATGGCTTGGCGAAGGCTGTGCCGAACCGGCCGACCTGCAACAGTTTCAAATCCAGGTTAAGCGAATTCTGGATGCCTACCCGCAGGTCGATACGCACTATGCCTATCTGGATCTCAAAATCACGTACGCACAACTGCAACCGGCTGAGCAGCAGGAACATCTTCTGTGGCAGGTCATACGTATACCCCCAGAGCACATTCGTCCTCCGAAAGGTCGCGATGCTCGCCGTGCCGTTAATCGCATCAAACAGTCAGCGATTTTTGCCCTGCTCAACCACCGTATGGCTGGGAGCATTCGTGCCGATCGTCCGGAATTGCTGAAGAAGATGGCGATTGAGAACGATCGCATCATGGTAGAACTCGGGCAATTCGAGGAAGGTATTCGTTGTACTCCCCTGGCGCAGTGGTACCACGATGTGGTCATTGCCGAACGCGACGAGCCTGTCCCTATGCCTGAACTCGCGCCGCCTGCAGTCGGACAGTGGGAACCGGTCAAGGCTGAGCCAAAAAAGATTGATGAAATTCCCACGAAGATCATCTTCGATACACGTCCCCAAGGCCCCAAGTGGACCAAAGAGTTTGAATCGATATCGACAGTATCGGGAGTAACACCTGCGCCACCACTTCCAGAGCAATCAACGGAATGGTGGCGGTATGCACTTGGTGCGCTGGGATTGGCCATTGTTGTTGGCGGGATCCAGTTACCACGTTCTAAGCAGAGGGGCTAGCGATGCGCCTTTGGCTGATGAGTATGGTGTTATTGTTCTTAGGTATCAATGTTTCCACGGTCGACGGTAACGCGCCCGTGGATCCGGTGCGTGTACGTGTCCGGTATCTTTCTCCCGATGCCAAGCTCATTGATACATTGGTCAAGAAATATGATCTGCGGGATCATTTGCATGTGGGTTACCACAATGTAGGTCACCCGGTACTTTTTGCTGTGCGTCGCCCGGATTTCGAAGTGTTACTTAGCCATGAGACGCTCAATTCGGAGGAGGAGGCATTTCTGAAGCGAAAGGACATTGAACTACAGGACATCTTGATCGGGCAACGGCGGTTATTGGTGGTTTGCGCTACCCGCTCGCGTTGGCGGAATATCTCTACGGAGCAACTAAGACAAGCGTTGATGGAATCTGAGGATGACGGAGATTCAACGGTCATCGTAGTTGAAGATGATCCCATCGCTGAAATGGTTCTTGTCGGTGTGCTTGCACCAGGCGGTAGTGCGTCAGGCAGCCTGAAGGATACGCAATTGGCCTCTCACGTGCACCGCAGTCCACGCCACACGCTTTTGGAATATGTGAAGACCAATCCGAATGCTTTAGGTGTTATAAGGCAGCGACGTAAGAGCACGCCTCTTGGTAGAAATTTACGTTCTTTGCCGGTGAGTCATCGGACGGCTCAAGTTATGCCACCTGATGAGTTTTGTCTCGATGACGGATACGCACTATCACAAAACGTCTACCTGTATGCACGTCGTGACTGCGCCAGACGTGTCAACCGTTTCCTGGCTTTCTGCGCCCGTGAGAACGGTGCGGCAATCTGCCACCAATTTGATTTGTTCACGTTTAGTGATCAGGCAGGACGTTTGGCTGCTGAGCGTTTAAGGCAGCTGCGTACAGGCCAATGCGAACACATAGCTGTAGCGGGTGATCAATCGCTACGCAGTGTAATGGGCGATCTAACCCGCTGTTATGCACAGCTTCACAAGGCAGTTCGATTAAGGTATCAGGTACAGCCTGCGGATACAGCGGTCGCTTCGTTTCTTGGCGGTGGTCGACGTTATGACTTACTGGCCTTGTCCTCGCAGCCAAGTAATCAAGCATTGACCAGGCATCACCGGCGATGGAATAGTCTGAATAGTGGCGTAGCACCACAAGCCCGTGTTGTAGCTGGACGCGCGGTGGCGCTGATTGTTAACGCGCGGAACAAGAGACTTGATCTCACTCCGACCCAGATCAGTTACCTGTTCACGAATCAGGTCAGTGACTGGGATACGATCGGCGGGACCGGGCTGAAGTCTCGTGCGGGTGGGCGACGTGTCAGCGTGCATCGATATGGCGTGGGTGGCCCCACAATGGATTTGTTTGTGCGTCATGCTTTGGCGGGCAGGCCACTCGATAAGAGTGTCAGCATCAAACAGTCAAGCGCTGAAGTCATCGCCGCAGTGAACATCAATCCCCAGGCAATCGCCTATGTCGACTACACTTCGATCCCTAGGGCTGGGCATGCTGTGCGTGTTCTTGCCCTTCGCCTGGCTGATGACACGCCGCCCGTTCAACTCTCGCCAAGCACAATCAGAAACGCAATGTATCCTTATGCTGAACGTGTGCACCTGTACCAGCATCCCCGCGCTTCCTCCGAAGCTTCGGACTTCCTTCAATTTCTGACTACTGGTGGCCAGAGCATTGAAACAATTTATAATGATGCTCCCAAGGAGCTTCTTGCGGTTTTTTCACGCCACGGGCTGGTCTGCCTAGCCGACTCAGCCATCCGTCGCGACATGTTGAGCCAATTCAACGCCATGCAGAAACGGGCCAAAGCGGCCACACAAAGGTAGCCCGCGACCGGCTTCCCTGAAGCGACTGACACAACAGTCGTGAGTTTCCACGATGCGAGCAGCAATCTTCACAACCTCATCCCTGATGCTGTTACATTCTTGTCTGACTTGGGTGCGGTGGATCTTCTTGGTTGTTGCGCTGCTTGTTCTGTCATGTGCACAGGTGATGGCAGAAAATCATTTCACACAATCGGAAGTTCGCATCGCCGGGCCAGGTGAACTCAAAGCTTTCGCCACCGCACTGTTCACGGAATTCAACAAGACCAACCATCAGGCCGCACTCAATTTCAAGTCAGTCCAACGAACTCGAGAAGCAGCCTTCGCACTGCTAAGCAATCGAGATATGGTGATGGTTTGGGGAAAGGTTGACCCCAGCCTTCTGGGGCGACAACAGGGCCGGTGGCAAGCGGTGCAACCGGTTGCTGATATCATCGGTGCACAAGCCATCTCGATCATTGTTCATCAACGTAATCGACTCAAGACATTATCGAAGGAACAACTGCAATCGCTTTTTTCGCCGCGTGCTAGAAAGTGGTCCGAGTTTGGAGGACAGAAGAAGACAATCCACAAACACGGCCTTTCGCGAGCGGACCCCATCAGCCTGATGTTCCATGATCGGGTGCTTCCGCCGACGCGCTGCGGGTTCATTATGCGACATCGCACGTCGAAAGATGTCATCGCTGCCATCACCACAGATCCGTATGCGGTCGGGTATATCGATTCATCAACTCAAGTCCCGGCTTCGCTGCGAACCGTCCCCTTGAATTCTCCACTGGCTAAGATCGGCAAGTCACTTGCCGTCAAACCGAACGCCCAGTCCATCCGTGACGGAAAGTACTTTTTGTCACGCGCTCTGGTGCTTTACACCAATCCGCAAGCTCTCAAAGCCGCGCACCAGTTTGCCGAATTCATTCGCAGTGAGGACGGACAGACGCTGACACGTTTACACGGAATGATGCCCAGTTACCGCGACACCAACTCATCCAGCGTAGTTAGTACCTTTGATACGCTCTATGGTCCGGATCTGAAGCGCGTCCAAGCCACGAAGCAAACGGATGACGATCTCACCCTCGGTCGACAGTTACTGCAAGCCGTCAACGGTCTGAAATTAGAACCGTCCCTGGTGGAGAGGATGTGTGAGACCGCCTTTGAGCTTGCACAGAATGCCCGTACCGGGCAAGTGCTTGCATTCCAAAGCGCCGGGACATTAGCCGCAAAGCATCCTGAACGGCGTGTTCGCAGTCACATGATGCGGTTTGACATCTATTACGCGGGATACCGTGTCAGCCAGCAAACTATCGATGCAGATCGCGCAATCACTTCGCTCATTAACGTGGCTGAACAACTCACTGTTGAAAAGAAGTTCTCTGAGGCGCAAGACATATGGGCTCAGGCATTGGATATCGCACAAAAGGCAGGATCGTGGCACATTAAGATGCTGACGGATCGTGAATCTGCATTTGAGGCACGAGCGTTGACCGTGAAGACATATGCCCAATTATCAAAACAGATCATTGGCAATCCCCAGAACAAAGTGCTACGTCATCGGATGTTGATGTTGTTGTTAACTGGTTTGGATGACCCGGTGCATGCGGCAGACTATCTGGATGCGACAACCAGTGAATCAATGAGGATACACGTCCCGCTGGCCGCAGAAGCGATCAAGCATATCGATGCCACGGCTGCGCTCAGCCTTGCCGAATGGTATGTCCAACTCGCGCGGGACTCAGATCTTGGTGCCGCTGAACTTATGCGGAAACGGGCTAGAAAGTACTACACACGATTCCTGGAACTTCATCAACAAGAAGATGATTTGCGCACACGGGCCAACCTTGGTTTGTTGAAGATGGGAGGTAAGCTGCCACAGATTAAGAAGCAGCGCCGTAAATCGTCAAAACGCCGTCAACACCATCCTCGACTAAGTTTGGCGAAAGGTCAGCTGGTTACCGACGCCGTGCTGGCAGATTTCATTGCGTCTAACGCCAGCCTTAGTGTACTTACCCCCAAGCAGATCGGGTCATCGACTCACCTGACCCATCTGGATTCCTTCACGCACCTACAACAACTGCGCGTGTTACACCTCAATGATGCTGGCAAAATCGTGAACCTCCAGCCGTTAACCCGATTACCCAAACTACAGGAACTCAAGCTGAGCAATCTGGCGGTTCAGGATACGGCTCCACTTTCCAGACTAAGCCTTCTCACGACACTCGAACTCACGGAATCATCAACGATATCCGCCGTGCCCTTCATCAACGGAATGAAGAACTTGAGTTCACTTTCGCTAAGAGGGTGTACGCAACTCCGCAATCTAAATGCACTGACCACTGGCCCAAGGCTGAAGCAACTGTCTCTGGCTCGTTGTACAGATATTATCGATCTCTCCCCACTTGGGACCCACAAAGACAGCTTAACGCATTTGAACCTAAGCCACTTGGGTCAGATCAATGAAGTGAGGATGCTGGCCTCACTACGGAAATTACGGCATCTTGACTTGAGTCACACCAAGCTGGAGCCCGGGGACCTCGAGTGGCTGAAGCGCCAGTTACCCGCTTGTCGCATTCTCCAGTAACGTCGCAGGGCAGGGGGATTCTGGTTCTTGCTGACCCGCTCATGGTCACCCGTGGAGTGTCCGGAATTGTTAGTCAGAACAAGCTGGGCTCGAATGCGTCCGGCTTGGATGTAAAGTAGTTGGCGTGGCGGGTGCCGGCAAACCAATTGGCCGTGATACCTCGTGGCAAATCTTCCTGAAGATGCATCTGAACACGATGGCGGCATGCGACTCTTCTGCAAGTCAATCTGGACGCCGTTCGGATAGAAGACTGTAAGGTGACGGTGAATACGATGGTGGTATCCGCTGCCAATTGCCGACCACGAAGACGTTCACCATTTTATTTCCAAGTCGGGGTCATTCCGAGTCTTGTTCATCCTGCTCGACAATTCCGGGCACACTCCATTGGGGACTGATCAGCAAAGTATCGTTTTGATCTGGAAGACAACAATTTATTTGACCGCGGCGATTCCACCGTTTATATTTGTTAGCGCTAACATTATTGAGTGCATCGCTTCAATTGCAGGTTTTCTTGTGATTACACTTCACGAAATCGCGGAAAAAGCCGGCGTCACGCAGATGACCGTATCACGTGTACTTAACGGCACTTATGCGGCCAAACGCCCGTCAGCCCTCAATCGTGCTGAGCGGATCCGTCGCATTGCTCGAGAGCTAGGCTATCGGCCCAATACGGCCGCCCAAGCGACCGCTTCCGGGAAATTCAATAGCATCGCCTTGGTTTGTGCCCATGGCAGAACGACCAGCACACTCCCGCAATCTCTGCTCTACGGTTTGAGCGATGCCCTGGCTCACCGGAAGAAACAACTGGTGATGTCGCGTCTAAGCGATCAGGCGTTGACAGATGACCAGCAGTTGCCGCTATTTCTGCGTCAACACGCCTGTGATGGGTTGTTGCTGAATTACACCCATTGCATTCCCGACGGCATTCGCGAGCTGATCGATCAGTATCGCATTCCCTCGATCTGGCTGAATGTCAAACAGTCTCATGATTGTGTGCATCCGGATGATTTCTCCGCATCGCGCCATGCCACGCACTGGTTAATCAGCAAGGGGCATCGGCGCATCGTCTATGCCGACCTGAAATGCCAGACACAGGGTGCACTGCCTGACCACTATTCTGTCGCCGACCGTTTGGCAGGTTACAAAGCTGCCATGCAGGAGGCGGGGTTGCCGGTGCAAACCATGCAGCAGCGCGACCTCAAGCGCGACCAAGAGCAAGTCATCCGAATCCGTACATTGCTGGCATCGGCGGATCGTCCCACAGCCATGCTTGGTTATGGGATGGAGTCATCCGCCGCATACATGGCCGCGATGCAACTTGGTTTACAAGTACCCAACGATTTGGAACTGGTCGGTTTTGCCAACAACGTGATTTCACTCGGTGGTATCCCCATTCCGACCATTCGTCTTTCCGCGAAGATGCTTGGTTGCGCTGCCGCGGCTGCCGTCATCGCCAAAGTTGATCAGCCTGATCGCAAGCTTCCTGCACTGGCAGTGCCGCTTGATCCGGAACCTGTGACAGAGGAAGACGTGCCATCCCCAGCGATGGATTACGAGAAGTGTTTAGAGGCCGACCCAGGATGATCACAGTGTCACGCCAAACAGAAACAACACCGATTGGCCGTTTACGGGGAATCGTCAAGATGAATCAATCATTGTCACACGCCGTTAACTCTAAAGGAGGACTCATCATGAAGAAGCTCAATGGGCGGAAACAAAACTACACACAAGGAGAGCAGACGATGATTAAACAAACGATCATGGCGGCATTGGTCCTCGTGGGGCTGCTGGTTGCTGTCAGTGATGCCAACCTGATCCTGAATCCGGGTTTCGAACAGCCCGGTGTCGATACGGCAGCGGGTCACGATGGATTCGATGATGCCACGAATGATGTGCCATTCTGGGAAGACGGTAGTCCGGGCCAGAACAACATCATTACCGGCACGAAGCATGTTGGAGCAAATGCGCATTCAGGCGACTACGTCGGTGCATTGTATTGGCCTTCTTCTCTGGCTGTCGTCCAGACGACTTCACACATCATTAGTGCTGGCGAGGAATTCACGATGACGTTCTGGCACCAAGGCGGCTTCAGGCCCGGTGACGCTGCGATTTACTATCTCGACGGCGGCACGCGGGTGGACCTGGCGACACAAGCAGTTTCTGGTGCCAGTACCTGGACAGAGATTCAGTTTACGGCGCTGGCCACAGGGGCTTCCGTGGGCAAGTTTGTCGGCGTTTCGCTGCAAGGCACGGCGGCAGATCAGGTTTGGTATGACGACGTCTCACTGACGGTTGTTCCAGAACCGGCATCGCTGGCGTTGGTAGGACTCGGCAGCCTGTTGCTGATTCGTCGCAAGGCCTGACCGCCGCGCATCGATGGCATCATCTAGCATTTGCGGCCGTGTGCTTAACGGCACACCGCCGCTTTCCGATACGATCCAATAGGGAGCGACACCATGACGGTGCTGCCTCGCGATCATGGATTCCCGCTCGTGGCACTGCTCAGCAAGAGCAACCGCGCACGCCATGGTTTCACGCTGGTGGAACTGTTGGTGGTCGTGGCGATCATTGCGTTACTGATCTCCCTGTTGCTGCCAGCTCTGAGCAAAGCCAGAACAGTCGCGCGGGATATGGTCTGCAAGAGCAACCAACGTCAACTTGGCCTGTGGGGCCGGGTCTGGGCGGCAGAGCACAACGATGTGCTGCCCCACAACGGCTGGTCAGGTAGTACGCCAACCGGCAATTACTACGGCGCTCAACCTGGTGATGCCGACCGCCATTTGTTGCCTGGAGCGTGGTACACCAAACATCCGGGTTTTGCAGGCCTGGGCGGAAAAGGAATCACACGAGTTGGGCCCAACTACTACGCCATCGATGGAAGCAATTCACTGCATTGCCCGCAGTTGGTCGCGAACATTGATGTCTGGTGGTGGGAAGGTGTGTTCTCACACTATTCATTGAACTGGTGGATGGGCGGACGTCGCGCTGCTGGGCTAAACGAGGGACCGGAGGTGCCACGCACGAGCATCCTGACCGGTTCCGCCTGGTGGTTTGCCGACGCAGACATGTGGCCCGCCGCCGGTACGTACAGCATCTACAACCAATTCACTCTGCATGACCCCGACTATGCGATCCGCCAGGCCAGAGGCCAACGTCCCTGGCCCTATGAATTCTCGGACAGCATGGTCACGCATCCCAACCAGCAAGCCAACTTCCTGTTCGGCGATGGTCACGTCGCAGCGATGACCGGCGACGAAGTGCTGGCCATCAGCGATGCTGGCTTCGAAGCTTTGGTTCGCTTCAATGGCCGCTGGAATTGGGATTGGCGTTAGTCACCCGATGTCCCGCCTGGCCGCGTAACCAGCCCAACGCCCTCACTAACCCATGTGAGTAACACCGTCCTTCCCCACCGTTTCCCCCCCGAGAGACACCCCATGACACGTTCGAGCTTGCTCTGTATTTTGATCGCTTTGTTGCTATTGCTGTTCGTTACCGGATCGGCCTTTGCCCAAGCAATTGAACCTGATCTGCTGACCGCCGACAAGCTTCCCGTCGGGGCCTGGCAGAAACCGTCTCTTGCCGCCTGGCCAGAGGAAGTGGGCAGTCGCGCTGTCAACATCGAGGGCACTGCCGAGATCAAGTGGCAGCCTGAACCCGTTGTGTTCATCACGGGCGATACAGTGCGCTACATCGACTTCGCACACGGTAATGATGCCAACGATGGCACCAGGGGCAAACCGTGGAAGCATCATCCGTGGGATGCCGCCGCACAAGCTAACGCTGCCGCTTTCAAGGGCGTGGCAACTTACGTGTTCAGAAGAGGCGTGATCTATCGTGGCGCATTGGTTGGTGATGAATCGGGTACCGCCGCACAACCGATCCGATTGACCAGCGATCCGAAATGGGGCCGTGGTAAAGCGACCATCGCTGGTTCGGCCGCCATCGAAGGTGGCTGGAAGAAGTTATCCGCGGCGCAGACCGAAGCCGCAGGTTTTCCCGCCGCGTCGCATGGCAAGCTGTGGTATGTCGATCTGGACGGCACGTACGAACCGCAGGCCCTGTGGATACTGAAGCCCGACGGTCAGCGCGAACGCCTGCTGCTGGCGCGTTGGCCCAACTGGAAGATTGAACATCCTTACAACCATTTCACACAATGGTTCCGTGCGCAGAAGGTAGACAAGGGTTTCCCACGCACCAGTATCTATGCACCGCATGTCCTGAAAGATCCCGATCGTAATGCTTACAAAGGTGCGACGATCTGGATGGATCATGCGAATACCAGTGGTGAGTTTTCCATCATTGGGCCGTACCCTTCGAGCGTGGGCCATTACGATCCGAACACAGGTCGTCTGCAACCGGCGCTCACGCACCCACGTCGCCATCCTGCTGCGAACGGTCCTTTCTATCTGGAAAATATGGCGAAGTTCCTCGATGAAGCTGGTGAGTGGTACTACAGCCGCGCTGGTGACGATGCGCATCGTCTTTACCTGCGCCTGCCCGGTGATGCTGACCCCAACACGCTGATCGTCGAGCCGGCGCAGCACAAGGTCATCCTCGATCTCCAGGGCACGCAGCACATCGAAGTTTCGGGTCTGATGTTCACCGGCGGTAATGCCATTCCTCTACGCAACGCGCCGCGCGCCGGCGACTACGACATTCCCAACAACAACGTGCTGATGGCGGCCATCCGTCTGAACAACGGCTGCGCGCACATCACCCTGAAAAACCTGGCAATCGTTGATTCAGCCGGCACGGGCATCCTCAACAAGATCAGCGAAGAAGACACCGTATTACGCGACATTCAAGTCAGCGACAGTCGTTTCGAGGCGATCGATAATGAAGCGGTCAAGTTCGCGATGAAGTCATCGCCCATCCGCTTTCCGCACGGCCGGTTGACTGATATCCGCATTCTCCGCAATCGCCTGTTGAACATCGGCCTGCGATGCAGCGTCGCTCAAGGTGGTCGCGGGATCGACCTG
>JANQFT010000461.1 GCA_028277685.1 Phycisphaeraceae bacterium | reverse complement strand
TTCCCCCATCTCCATTCCTGCATATACTAAGGGCACATCCGGCAGGTGATGCGCATCCGGTGTGGTGCGGTAACGCGCTGGGGCACGTCAGGAGCATGGTTGACATGGTAAACGGGAATGGATCGGTGGCAATCGTGACCGGTGCCGGCAGTGGCATCGGCCGGGCAACGGCGATGCGTCTGGCAAAAGCGGGACATACCGTGGTGTTGGTGGGTCGCACGCTGGCGAAATTACACGAGACGATTCGACAGGTGGAAGATGAAATGGCCAACCCGCCGCGCCTGGCGGTGCAGCACATGGACATCACCGATCCACACGCCGTCGATACGCTGATTGACGCCACCGTCGAGTCATTCGGCCACATCGATGCCCTGGTCAACGTGGCCGGCTACGCCTCCCTGAAAAGCGTGTCGGAAATCTCGCCTGATGCCTGGCGAAAAACCGTCGATACGAATTTATCTTCGGTGGTGTATCTCACGCAGGCGGCGTGGAGTCATCTGGCACGTGCCGACAATGCAATCGTGGTGAACGTTTCGTCCATGGCTTCGAAAGAGCCTTTTCCGGGCTTGGGACTCTATGCTGCGGCCAAGATCGGAGTGAACATGCTGACCAAGGTCACCGCGAATGAAGGCAAGGATAAAGGCATCCGTGCGGTGGCCGTGGCCCCGGGGGCGGTGGAAACGCCGATGCTGCGTGACATGTTTGATACCGCCATGCTTCCGGAAGACAAAACGCTCACGCCGGATGATGTGGCCAGTCTGATCACCGCCTGCATTACCGGGGAGCGTTCGTTTGAGCCCGGCGAAACGATCTTTCTCGCAAGTCCCTGATCTAGCTTGTCTTGACGCTTTGGCGGCGCATCCATAGCATGGCACCCGCCGTTCATGCCTCCGGGAGTTTTGGCCATCAGTTACCCCATTGCCATCATCTCAGATATCCACGCAAACCTTGAAGCGTTGCGCGCCGTGCTGGATGACATTGACCGGCGAAAAGTCGAGCACATCATCTGCCTCGGCGATAACGTCGGCTACGGCCCGAACCCGCGCGAGTGTCTCGATCTGGTGATTGAACGCTGTGATTGGTCCCTGATGGGCAATCACGATTTTGCCGCCTTGTACGAGCCGACCAATTTCAACGCCGGTGCGGAATCGGCTGCGTTCTGGACCCGTCGCCAGCTTGAGGTCGAGCCGGATGCCGAAGCCCGTGCCCGCCGCTGGGCGTTTCTGGGGGAGTTGCGGGTCCGGCAGACTTTCGATGGCATCCTGTGCGTGCATGGTTCGCCAAGAAGACCAATCAACGAATACATCTTCGTCGATGATGTGGCCACCGCGCCCACCAAGATGGCGCAGATCTTCGAACGCATCGATCATTGTTGCCTGGTGGGCCACACCCACGTGCAGGGCCTGTTCACCGATGAGCCGGATTTCTACAGCCCGGATGAATTCGAGTTCACCTACAAGTTCAACGACTGGGAAAAGGTGATCGTCAACGCCGGCTCAGTGGGGCAGCCGCGCGATCGCGATCCCCGGGCGGCCTACGGCATCCTGTACGAGGATCGTGTCGAGTTCATTCGATTGGAATACGACATTGCCACCACCATTCGCAAGATCGAAGCGATTCCTGAAGTGAACGATTTCTTCGGCCAACGCCTGTTGGAAGGGCGCTGAGCCTGAAATTTGAGATTTGAAATCTCAAATCTCAAATTTGAAATTCCATATCTGACCCGCCGAGTTTCGCGCTTTCCCACTCCCCCTTATACTGTTCGTTTCGATATCGGCTCACGATTGAGGGACACCCCCCGTGCAACGGACGTTTATCACGCTATTGATTCTTGTGGCTGCGGTATCGCTGCTGATCATCTTCTCCACCGGCAACAGCGGCACTGGGACTGCACCAACGGATACCACTGCACCCAACACCGCCCCCGGAAGTAATGCTACCGCGCCTGATGAGGCGAAAACGGGCGATGATGCTGCGCAACAGGTGGACGGTAACACAGCCGTTGCCCAGGACAACACGCCCGCACCGGCAGCATCAGACCCATCAGACAACACAGATATTGCCGCTCCAGCAGCAGACGCATCAGCCACGCCGAAGACTATCGTGAAACTACCCGCGATGGTTGCGGTGGGGGGCGATGAGGTGGCGGCCGTGTCGATCGGCGATCACGCGGATATCCCTGACGATGCCTACCGCATGAAGGTCACGTTCACGCAGTGGGGGGCCGCGATCAAGCAGATCGAGTTGGCCCACTATTCCAACGTGGTGTATGAACACGATCCGTACATCGTTCAGCGCTACATCGACGATATGCCCGGCATCAAAGGTAGTGTGTACCCGATGGCTGCCCGGTTAGTCACCATTAACGGGCAGCGCGTTTCGCTTTCCGGCGTGCGGTGGGAACTGGTCGATCAATCTGCGAACGACAACGAGCAATCGGCCACCTTCGCGGTGACCATTCGCACCCAGGAAGAACAGCCGCGCGATGTGCTGCGCGTCACGCGCACGTATCGCCTGGTGCTTGGCCGTTACGATGTGCAACTCGACCAGGCGATGGAGAACCTGTTGGGTGAACCTCTTGAGGTGCGCTTCAGCCAGTTGGCCCAGACCGACATGCCCAGCAAGGCCAGTTACATGGGCGACCGTCGCACGCTGCTGATGGGCTATCACAACCCGGAGTATGATGCCGCCCGGTCGATTGTATTCACCGAGGGGTTTAATCCGACGCGGCAGCAGGTGATCGATGATGCGGCCGACGCGGCAGAAAATAGACAGGCGGCGCCGGCGCTTTGGCCCACAGACACATCCGTTGAAGAGAAGTACGAACTTGTCTGGGCGGCGATGAGTAATCGTTACTTCACCACTGCGATTTACGCCCCGCCCACTAAGGTGAGTGCGGTGGATGAGCCTGGTTGGCGCCCTGCTCGTTTGGATGAGGGGATGGCGACGCTGCGGCCGATCGTGCAAACCGGCGAGGATTCAGAAGACGATCGCATCGTGCTGGTGGTCGACTCCGCACCGCTTTCTCTGGCGAACAAAGCCGACACTGCATCGTTCAACCTGCATCTCTACGCCGGCCCAAAAGCACCGGATGTCATCGATGCCGACCCGCAGTACCAGGCGCTCGGTCTGCATGAGGTGATCGTCTACAACCTCGGCGGCTGCTGCACGTTCCTTACGTTCAGTTGGTTGGCCGAAGGCCTGCTCGGCTTCCTGAAACTGCTGCAGAGTTTCCTGTTCGACTGGGGTGTGGCCATCATCATCCTGGTGATTGTGGTGCGTCTGGTGTTGCACCCGCTGACGAAGAAATCACAGATTCAGATGATGAAGTTCGGCAAGCAGATGCAGAAGCTGAACCCCGAGATCCAGAAGATCAAAGAGAAGTACAAGGATGATTCATCGAAGCAGCAGGCGGAGATGATGAAGCTCTACAAGGAGAAGGGCGTCAACCCTGCTGCGATGGGTTTGGGCTGCCTGCCGATGTTCCTGCAGATGCCGATCTGGATCGCGCTGTACGCCATGCTGTTTTTCGCGATCGAGCTACGGCACCAACCGGCGTTCTTCGATGTGTTCCACACCATCGGCGAAGCGATTGGTGTGCAGTGGAACTTCCTGTCTGACTTGTCCACCAGTGATAACTTCCTGCCGTTGCCGGTTGACATTCCGTTCATCGGCGACAGTTTCAACATCCTGCCGATCTGCATGGCCCTGGTGTTCTTCTTCCAGCAGAAGTTCATGTCCAGCGCCCAGTCGACTGCCACCATGACCGACCAACAGCGTCAACAACAGGCGATGATGAAGTGGATGATGCCTATTTTGTTTCCCATCATGCTGTACCAGGCGCCAAGTGGCTTGACGCTGTACATGGTGGCCTCGAGTCTGGCCGGCATCCTCGACAGTTACTTCGTCCGCAAACACTTGAAGGATCAGGAAGAATCGGGCGAACTGTTCAAGCCCAAGACCCCGAAGAAGGGCGGCTTCATGGAGCGCATGCAGCAAGCCGCGCTCGAACGCCAGAAGCAACTCGAACAGCAGAAGAAACGCGTCGAGAACAAACGCAAAGGGAAGAAGGGCCCTAGAAAGCCGTAATGATCATGGTGGCCGGCTCGCACGCCATCGTGGCGATCAGTTCACCCCCCGGCAGAAGCCTGCGCGGTTTGATTCGTGTGAGTGGGGGTGACCTTTCAAACCTCGCGCGGCGGTTGTTTGGTGCGGTGCCACAGCCTCGTGTGTTGACCAAAGCAAAAGCGCGGCCGTGGGGTCTGCCGTGCCTGGTGATGTATTTCCCCGGCCCGAATTCCTTTACCGGTGAGGATGTGATCGAACTGCAACTGCCGGGTAATCCGGCCTTGCTGGAGCGCGCAGTCCAGCACATTCTGACTACCGCCGAGCGTGATCATCAACCGATGCGGCTTGCAGAAGCAGGAGAGTTCACACGCCGCGCTTTTCTGGCCGGTAAAATCGACCTGACCCAGGCGGAGGGCATCGCAGCCACCATCAGCGCCACCAGCGATGCGCAATTACAGGCGGCAAAACTCCTGCGTGGCGGCAGGTTGGGCAGGTTGGCAACGAACCTGGTCGATGAACTGGGTGAAACATTGGCGCTGGTCGAGGCTGGCATCGACTTCACCGACCAGGATGATGTGGTGGCGATCAGCCCCCCCGAACTTGATGCCCGGTTGGCAACGGTGCTCAAGCAGATCAACGAGTTGATTGCCCGCAGTCGATTGTGGTCGGTGTTCGATGATCTGCCGTGGGTGGTGTTGGTGGGGCCACCCAACGCGGGCAAAAGTACCTTGTTCAACGCGCTGCTTGGACACGAGCGTGCCGTGACCAGTGATAAAGTCGGCACCACGCGCGATGTGCTGTGTGAACCGTTGCGCATTACCGATGCACAGGGACAGGCGGCGGAAGTCATGCTGGTCGATGTGGCGGGGCTGACGCATGCGGAAGGCATGATCGACGTGGCCATGCAGGACGCGGCAGTCGAGGCGATCAATCGTGCGGATCTGGTTCTCAGCCTCGGTGGTCACGTGGCGGTTAATTGTGAAGTCATTTGCATCGGCGCGAAAGCGGATGTGGTCAATCACAAAGAGGAAGATTGTGATGTGGTGGTCAGTGCCCACACGGGCGAGGGGATGAATGAATTGCGTCAGCGCATGGCCGAGTGTCTTGGCCAGCGCGCGGTCACTTTGAGCGGTGAGATGCTGGCCCTGCAGCCTCGTCACAGTGCCGCTTTGCACGAGGCTGAAGCATGCATCGCTCAGACGCGTGATCAGCTTGCGCCTTTATTGGATCAATCGGTACCTGGAGAGATGGAACTGATCGCTTCACACATGCGGGTGGCACTCGATGCGCTTGGTGAGCTGGGCGGCCAGCTTTCGCCTGACGATGTGTTGGGTAAAGTGTTTGCGACGTTCTGTATCGGAAAGTGATTCGTGCTTCGAATGGCCCGGATTTCCATTCAGGGCTGCCGGGGGTATCTTGTTTCGCATGGCCAAGAAGAAGTCTGACAACCCGCGCATCGTCAATCGCAAGGCGAAGCACGATTACACCATTCTCGAAACGCTGGAGTGCGGCATTGTGCTCAGCGGCAGCGAAGTCAAAAGTGTGCGTGATGGTCGTGTGTCGTTGGCGGAAGGTTTTGCCCGCATCGAACCGGCCACCGGAGAGTTGTGGCTGCATGATGTGGACATTGCGATGTATGCCAAGGCCTCCGGCGGGGCGCAACACGCTCCCAAAAACAAACGTAAACTTCTGGCCCATCGCAAAGAGCTGCGCGACCTGGCCAACGCCACGGGTTCGGCAGGGTACACTCTGGTGCCATTGGCGATGTACTTCAACGATCGTGGTTTGGCCAAGGTGCAGATCGGTGTGGCCAAGGGCAAGGGCCATGCGGATAAACGCGAGTCGATGAAAAAGCGCGATGCCCAACGTGATATTCAACGCGGCATGACCCGCAAGCGCATCGGTTAGTTGGTGGGGATGGGGCTCAGGCTTTCGCCTCGACTGCACTGCGAATCACATTCGCCAGATGCAGACAGTGACGCAACGCCGGTTCGACTTTGCCTGTGCTCATGGCTTCGCTGTAACGATATGCAATCAGGTGATCCCCACGGCACTCAATCACCAGCGAGCGTTCGTGGGTGGCCACGGCAATGATCTCGTCGTTCAGCAAGCTACGTACGGCTGTTTCATCCGGGGTCACCAGGCGATGTCGCCGAGCAAAGCGCGGACCAAAGTAGAGGTTCTTGGTAAGTCGTCCGGGATAGATTTCCGCCACGATGAACCGCGGCACGATGGCGAACTGCGGCAGGTTTAGGTTCTCGCCCTTGATGTTGATCATCGTGTGGGTTTGTTCGTGACTGAGTGCTCGCTTGGGGTAGGCAGGGTACCAGCCGCCGATGATGGTATCGACGATCTGGACATCGAAGCCTTCCATCTTACCGATCAGGCGTTGGCGCACCTCACGTCCTGAGGCGGTGTCCATCACGTGCATGTCGGCGAAGGGTGCGAGGACGGCTTGCGATGTTTGCTCATCCTTCACTTCCACCAGAGAGAAGTTGAGTTCTTCAGCGAGTTCTTCGAAGGTGTTCAGCCGGCGTGCTTCTCGTGTGCTCCAGATAATGAACGCTGTGACCAGAAGCACCACCAGAATGCCGGAAATCAGATACGGCGAATTCAGAATCGGCTGAAGTGTTTCCATGTTCACGTCTGACCTGCCAACGCCAGCCCCAACCCCGGAAGAAAAACCTTATGACACCCGGTTCGCCCGCGACGCTGGTGTGTATGTGATATCAGCAGATGCATTTACACACAAGTTACCCATAAGATCGGCTATTGCAGCGGATTAGTTGAATCTGGGTGCAGTTGTTCACGCAGCGCGGGTTGAGCGGCCAGTCCCTTAATAAATTCCTCTCGGGAGAGTGATTCGGCATGGCCGTCTGCAAAGCCCACGGGATATGTTTCGTCGAACAGCCGGAGAGCGCTCCACCAGGATGGTTTGATGGGCTTGGGGGTGTGTGCGAGCCACACTTTCCCGGGATGCTTCAATCGATCGACGTTCTTCACTGGCAGGTAGATGTAAGGCATCGATTCTCCCGATCCGGTGAACATTGGTTCGGGTAAATCATTTTGCTTGGGCCATGTGCCTGGCAGATTGCTTGTGTTGTTCTCATCCATATAGGCATAGGCCGCGACAATGTGTTGCCGTCCGACATCCTGCAAGGCTTTTGCCTGCTGTTTGAATTGCCACTTGAACGCAAGCAGATTCATCACGATGTATGCCGAGACAAAACCGAGCAGTAAGCTGATCGTGATCAGTCGCATACGCTTGCCGAAACGCATCTGCCTTGTGAAACAACCACGCAGCCCAAACCACAGACTTAGAAATGCTGTGATGACCGGGACGCCGATTACCAGAACCAAGAAGATGAGTATTTCCACCCGCGCTCCTGACGATTAGTTGGTGCGTTGCCTACTGCTTGTACTCGTCGTCATAATCCGGCGGCACTTGATCGCAAACGTCATCTTCCCATGAGGTATCGCCGAGGGCGTCGGCCTCGTTCGCATCGGCCACGGCCATCTTGGCGGCTTGCTCTTTCAATGCGTCCCACTCTTCGAGGGTCATGGTCACTTCGCGTGCTTGTGAACCCTTGTAGTCGCCGATGATACCGGCCTGTCCCATCTCTTCGATGAGGCGACTCGAACGGGAGTAACCGATCGACAGTCTGCGTTGGAGTAGCGAGACGCTGCCGCGACGACTCTCCAACACAATGCGCACGGCATCTTCAAACAGCGGATCGCGTTCGACATCGTCGGAATCAGCGTCGGCTTGACCTGGACCTTTGAGTTGCACCAGTTGCGGTTCGAACGATTGGCTGGCCACTTCCTTCAGAAACTTCACTGCTTTGCGCACTTCCGCATCGTCAACCAGCGTGCCCTGGGCACGGGTGAGTTTGCTGGTACGCGGGCTGAGGTAGAGCATGTCGCCCTGGCCAAGCAGAAGTTCTGCGCCCTTGTTATCGAGCACGATGCGGCTGTCCATCCCGCTGGCCACCTTGAACGATACGCGGCATGGCATGTTCGATTTGATCAGGCCGGTGACGACGTTCGCCTGGGGCCGTTGTGTGGCGAGAATCAGGTGGATGCCCACCGCGCGCGCCTTCTGGGCGATGCGCACGATGAAGCCTTCCACTTCCTTGTTCGTGCACATCAGGTCGGCCAGTTCGTCGATCATGAACACAATGCGCGGCAGCTTCTTCGGAATGCGGGCCTGCTCTTCTTCGGTTTCCGCGCCGAGACGTTCGAGCAGGTCGTCCGTTTCCAGGCCGTTGTAGGAATCGATATCGCGCACGCCAGCCTCGGCCAGCAGTTCGTAGCGCTCGTCCATCTTGGTCACGGCCCATTCCAAAATGGCGGCGGCCTTGCCCATCTCGGTAACCACTGGGCACATCAGGTGCGGCACATCGCGGAACTGTGCCATCTCGACCATCTTCGGATCGACGAGAATTAGTTTCAGTTCATCCGGCTTGCGCGTGAGCAGCCAGGACATGATGATTGAATTGATGCAGACGCTCTTACCGCTGCCGGTGGTGCCAGCGATGAGCATGTGCGGCATCTTGGCCAAATCGCCGATCAACGGAGCACCGGAAGCATCCTTGCCGAGGAACATCGGCAGGCTCATCTTCTCGCGGATGTCCGGTCCGGCGAGCGAGAGCAGTTCTTTCAGGCGCACCTTTTCCTTTTTCAGGTTGGGCACTTCCACGCCG
Organism: Phycisphaeraceae bacterium; assembly: GCA_028277685.1. Lineage (GTDB taxonomy): Bacteria > Planctomycetota > Phycisphaerae > Phycisphaerales > Zrk34 > JANQFT01. The sequence continues at coordinate 767 of JANQFT010000461.1, read as the reverse complement.
ACGGTGCTCTTGCCGGCGGTGTTGGGCACGATGCGAATATTCTGCGCTTTCAGTTCGCGCGCCAGGTCGCTGGAAATCGCGTTGAGTTGTGACACCTTGGTACCGGGCGCGAGTTGGACTTCGTAAAGCGTGATGACCGGGCCGGCGTCGATGGCGACGACCTCGGCATCGATGCGGTAGGTCTGCAGGCTGCGTTCGAGAATCTCGGCCTGTTCTCGCACGATCTTGGCCATCTCTTCGGTGAAGCTGGCTTCGGGTTCGACGAGGATGTCGACATCGGGGAACTGATAGCCGCTGAGATCTTGTGGTGGCGCCTGTGGTGGAGGAGCGGGCGTCTTGCGGGCTGAAGCAATGGTAATGGGCAGCTTCTTGATGCGCTCGCGCAGCGTTTCGGGATCGAGTGGTGCGGAGGCTTCTTCCTGCTCTTCATCCTCCTCATCTTCCTCTTCGTATTCGTACTCGTACTCTTCGTCATCGCCCTCTGCTTCGGCGTCCTCGTCGACGTACTCGTATTCGTAGTCTTCGTCTTCCTCATCTTCTTCGATTTCAGGTTCAGCGACCGGCCCGCGTTTGGTGGGACTGATCGAACGCGCGGAAATCGATTCGTTTTCTTCTTCTTCGATATTCTCGGTGCCACCATGCCGGATGGGCACTTTGCGGCGGGGCTTGAGTGTGTTGGTGGGTTGGCTGCTGCGGGCGAACCATCTCAGCGGATTCAGATTCGCGCCCACCAGCACCGGCTTGGGCCAGTGTAACGAAGCGACCCA
>JANQFT010000315.1 GCA_028277685.1 Phycisphaeraceae bacterium | reverse complement strand
TCGGCTCCCCCGCGCCCCATGCCGCCTGCCCCCCCACGGCCGCCCCTGCGTCCACCGCCCGACCCCGGGATGCCGCCCATACGTGACATGCAGTGTTTCCTGTTGGAAAGATGAAACAAGCGTGATCGTTTTCGATCACGCTTGCAGTGTAGCACGATATTTGCCGCCGGGTCAGTCCAGCAGTTCGGTACGTGCGGCGAGGGCTTTGCGTATCTCATCCATCAGTGGCCGATCCCGCTCCAGATCGAACGACACCACGGGATGTTTTTCCCAGTGATAGATGATCGCGTGCGTGCGGCGATGTTCCGGTTTCTCATCGTCATACCGCGGATGAATGTGCACGTGCAACGCCCGATCGGTGTTCCCCAGAATCGAGTAGTTCATGATCGAGGGGTTGAGCACTTCAATCAGCGCATCACCGATGAGGGCCATGTCCGTGAGAAATTGCGTACGGGCGGGGATGTCGAGTGAATGCAGGTTGTCGACCACGGGATCGGATAACAGCAACGTGTACCCGCGCAGGCGCTGGTCATCACCCAGCACCACCCAGCCGGAGGGCAGTCGGCCGATGACGGTTTTGTTCTCACCGCGTTGGGCCATATCAACCCGCTCATGAATAAGCGTGGGGAATTGTTTGTCGGACATGGTTACTCCAGAAGGACTCACGTAGGTCCGGGCCTGCCCGGACGATATCGCCAAACCATGATGGTGACGCAAACGTTCGGGCAGGCCCGGGCCTACTTACTCACCGTGGTCGCCGGGTGCCACCCAGCAGCCGACCGCGGTGCTGTGTGCGGGTATGCGGGCAACTCGAATCTATGACACAAGCACATAGCAGCCTGCGGCATGCTATGTGGCACCCACACTTTGTGGTTTAGCCGAGACTCACCGGCATGACCACGTAGGTGAAGTCGCTGCCGACTTTCAGGAGGCCGGGCTTGTTGCCGGCTTTGAATTCCATGGTGACCTGGTCGGCATCCACCACCTTCAGCACATCGGTGACGAAGTGCGGGTTGAAGCCGATTTCGACAGCGTCGCCGGAGTAGGATTCGACGGGCACGGTAACTTCCGCTTCGCCCATTTCCGGGGCGCGGCTGGAGAGCACCAGACGTTCGGCGCTGAACGCCATGCGGACGCCTTTTGATTCTTCGTTGGTCAGCAAGGCGGCACGACGCACGCCGCTGGCCAAAGCATCGGTGGCGAACACGGCTTTCTTATCCTGATCCTTCGGGATGACATCCTTGTACGGCGGGAAGTTGCCTTCGACCAGGTTGGTGGTCAACGTCGCGTTTTCGGTGGCGAACATGGCCTGGCCGTCGACGAACTTGATCTTCACGGTTTCGGCCGGGTCGTCGAACAAGCGGGCGAGCAGGCCCAGCGCCTTGGTGGGGATGATGGCGCTGTCCATGTCGGTCGCTTCGACTTTGCTGAGCGAACCCTTGGCGAGGGCGAGGCGGCGGCCGTCGGTGGCGACCATGGTGAGCTTCTTGCCATCACGTTCGACCAGCACACCGTTGATGGCGTAGCGGCTGTTCTCGCGTGCGGTGGCGAAGAGGGTTTTGCTGATGAGGTCGTGCAGTTGGCCGGCGTTGATTTCCATCTGCGCCTCGTCGGTGAACCGCGCGACGGGCGGGAACTCGGCCGGGGGATAACCAAAGATTTTGAAGTGCGAATCTTCACCGCGCACGTGGCCGGCTTCGGCATCGGTTTCGATGGTAAGGGTGCTGTCGGCACTTTCGCGGACGATGGCGGTGAGCTTGTCCGCAGGGATGAGGGCTTCGCCTTCTTCCTGGACATCAACCTGGCCGACGGTCAGGTGCAGGGCCACTTCCAGATCGGTGCTGGCGACGGTCAGCATGCCGTTGGACGCTTCCAGACGCACACACAGCAGTACCGGTTTGGGAGTTCGCGCCACCACCACGGCACCGGCAAGGTTCAATGCGTCCACCAAGGCCCCACGATCGCAGATCACTTTCATATCCGTATCCTCTATCGCTGAATTGCCATCCTAGCGTATCGCACAATCATCACCGTGCAAGTTAACCCTGCGATTATACACGCGTTGGGCGAGTTACCCCAGCGTGGCGCGGACGTGGCCCTGAATCCGCTCGACATCTGCGGGCAACACCTCGAAACGTTCCTCGCGGTCGTACAGATCGGCCATGTGCGGCGGTAGCGGCGGACGCGTACCGGTTGCCTTGGCCACAGCGTCGGGGAACTTCGCCGGATGCGCGGTCGCGAGGGTGACCATTGGTGTTCCGGGATCGGCAGGTAACTCACGGTCGGCCGCCCCCACACCCACGGCGGTATGCGGATCGACCACGTAGCCGGTGCGAGCATGCAGGTCTTTGATCACGGCCAACGTCTGCTCTTCATTCACACACTGCGGGGTGAAGTGCTCGGCAATGCGTGCGACCTGCTGTTCATCGATCTGGAACTTGCCGTCTTCTTTCAATTGCAGCATCAGATCAGATATCTTGTCGCCATCTCGATCGTACACATCGAACAACAAGCGTTCAAAATTACTGCTGATCTGAATGTCCATCGACGGACTCATCGTGGGATGCACGGTGGTCAGTGAGTGATCGCCGTGGGTGAGCGCACGGGTGAGGATATCGTTCATGTTGGACGCGACGATGAGTCGCTTGATCGGCAGGCCCATCTTCAGGGCGACGTAGCCAGCGTACACATCGCCAAAGTTTCCGGTCGGCACGCTGAAGGTGATTTCACGGTCCGGCCCACCCAGCGCCAGGGCCGAGGCGAAGTAGTAAACCACCTGCGGCATGACGCGGGCCCAGTTGATCGAGTTCACACCGCTCATGGAAACTTCATCGCGGAAGTCGCGGTCGTTGAACATCGCCTTCAACAGGTTTTGGCAATCGTCGAACGTGCCTTCGATGGCGATATTGTGCACGTTAGGTTCGTCGACGGTGGTCATCTGCCGACGCTGCACTTCGCTGGTGCGGTTGTGCGGGTGCATGATGAAGATGTTCACATGCTCGCAGTGACGCACGGCTTCGATGGCGGCGGAACCGGTGTCACCGGACGTCGCCCCGATGAGCGTGGCTCGTTGACCGCGTCGGGCCAGCACGTTGTCGTACATCAACCCGAGCACCTGCATGGCCACATCTTTGAAAGCCAGCGTCGGACCGTGGAACAGTTCCATCACCCAATGGTTGGGGTCGATCTGCACGAGCGGGCAAACCAGTTCGTGTTTGAAGTTTCCGTACGCGCGTTCGAGGATGCCCCGCAAGGTTTGGTCATCGAAAGCATCACCCACGAACGGACGCATGATGTACTCGGCGATATCGACGTAGGGCTTGCCGCGCAGTTGGCGCAGTTCATCCCGCGATACCTGCGGCCAGGTTTCGGGCACATACAAACCACCATCGTGCGCCAGGCCAGTGAGCATGGCGTCCTCGAAGCCCATCGGTTCGGCTTTGCCTCGGGTACTGATATAGCGTACGGACATCGCAGTCATCCTTCAGTCACGTTGAACGCAGCATGTTACCGCGCGACAGCCAGTGCGTGCCCATGCTTCCGGGGGTCACACTTCCGGGGGATTGCTCATCTTGATACCGCGGTAGCGCGGATCGATGCCGATGCGTGTGCCCTCACCGGTGGGCTTGGCGGCATGCGCAGGGAGTTCTTCGGGTTCGGGGCCAAGCCAGCACTGGTCATCCTGGCATTGTTTGATCAGGTCGGCGGCTTCCTCGATGTCATCGGTCACGCGGAAGCGTTGCATGTCTTCGGGGGAGATGTTCTGGTGTTTTTCCAGCATCACGTTATCAATCCACCGAATGAGCGGTGCCCAGAATTCCACGCCGATGCAGATCACCGGGAACGGCTGAATCTTCAGGGTTTGGATGAGCGTGAGCGACTCGAAGAACTCATCCATCGTGCCAAACCCGCCGGGGAAGTTGACGAACGCGCGGGCATATTTCACGAACATGACCTTGCGGACGAAGAAGTACCGAAAGACCATCTCGTGGGTCTGGTAGGGATTGGGATCCTGCTCCATGGGCAGGCTGATGTTCAGGCCGACCGATTTGCCACCGGCTTCGGCCGCGCCTTTGTTGGCTGCTTCCATGATGCCGGGGCCACCGCCGGTGATGACGGCGAAATCGCGTTCGACCAGCAAGCGGGCGAAGTCATCCGCCATTTTGTAGTAGCGGTTGTCCGGCGGCGTACGGGCTGAGCCGAACACGCTCACCGCGGGTCCAAGCGAGGCAAGCAGTTCGAACCCCTCAACGAACTCCGCCATGATACGGAAGACGCGCCAGGTTTCGTGAGACAGATCAGCATCGTGTTCGTGCGACATCACAGGCTCCGATTGGTTGGCCAAAAGTGATCGGCATTGTATGTGGAATGAGACAGAAGATGAACCGCATCAACGGTCAGCATCATCGCTGTCTTGCGATGTATCCGTTGACGGTTGCTCCGACTCGGAGAGGTTACGGTCGGCGGAAGTATTCGCCTGGCTACTTTCTGCACTGCGCGGTTCAAGGCGATCAACCACCTGCTCCAGCACGACCGGAACCACCACGCTCTTCGCGGATGGTATGGTTGGTGCCAACGATGGGGCGCCAAGTTGAGTCTGAATACCCGGTAAGGTATTGCGCGACGGAAGCGGTAACTGCTCACCGATAATCTGACTGTAATTCGGCGCCTTGCGCGGCCATGCGTTGCCACCGACCAATGAGTTGGCGATGTACACCCGCTGGGTGGTCACTGTGGTCGTGGTGGTGCGTTCGATGGTGTTGAAGAACGCCCGCTGCCCCGCGGCCGGCTCCTTCAGGTGACGCACCAGTTCCATGACCTGCTCTTGCGGAACGGTGATGGCATAACGGCGACGGGTCACTTTCAGTCGCGCCTTGGCCATGATCGCAGAGTGGTCTGGCAACTCATGCACCTGCGCCCGGTTGCGACCGGCCACCCAATTCAACTGGGCCACACTGCGAGGCAGATCTTCCGTCTGCACCACGATTTCCATGTTGGGCAGTTCACGCGGTGCCGTCAGATCGATCTGCGGCTGCTGCGAAAGACTGTTGACTTGCCACACCGAATCGATCGGCCCGTCGGGACGCGATGCGGCAGATTCGGCAAGTATCTGCTCAGCCCTCTGCATGGGGGATGTGCGCTGATACTTCGGCACCGGGGCGAACGAGTGAACGCGCACGCCACCGGGAATCGATGACGCTTTGCCCAACAAGGGAATGTCAGTGGCCGGGCCTTCATCCGGTTGAACGATGTCTACTGCCTCAACATCAGCCGCCAACACTGCGTCATCAGGCACGCTTTGAGGTTCAGCGGACAGGCCACCTTTGGAGATCACCGCCACACTCGGCCCAGGTGCACTGGCCACACCAGTCTTGCTGCGCACGACCGGCTCGGGAACCACATCAACCACCGTAGATACCACGCGCGATGCATCATCGAGTTTGGCTGACTCAGTACTCATGGCCACTTCGACATTGCTGCTCGACGCCTCGGCATCATCTGCCACCACGTCGGGGGGCTGCGATGCATCATCCTGTGCGACGATGGGGTTGCTGCCGGGC
>JANQFT010000190.1 GCA_028277685.1 Phycisphaeraceae bacterium | reverse complement strand
ATGTGGTTGTCGCCCTGGCTGATCAACCCGTGGGTGATGATCTGGCTGACTTCGCCAAGCGTGTTTCGTATCACAAACCCGGTGACCGCGTGAGTGTGGTGGTCGTCAGGCGTGGCCGTCTGCAACGTATGTGGGCCACCCTGGGTGAATCGGTCTCGGCTGCGGTGGGCAAAAAGAAGTATCGCTATACGCATACGCCGAAGCGCGCCACCAAAGACACCGTGACGGTAACCGGCGGCATCCTGCGCAAGTCGGCCGACGGTGTGCAATGGCAGCCACTGAACGTGGATGTACCCGCAATGGTCGAAAAACTGCCCGAAGATGTGCGACAGCACGTGATGGCGTGGACCAGCACCGGCGTGGGTGATGCCCTGGCGCGCGCCCGTGTCACGCGCGATGGAAAAACCGTTGAAGTCTCGCGCGATCCGGCCGGCATGGTGGTGGTCAAACGCTGGAGCGAAACGAACACCGGCAAGGTCGCCAAGGTGATCACCAAGACCTATGCCAATGCAGAATCCCTCGCCAGGCAGGACGCCGAGGCGCACAAAATTTACCAAAGCCTGGCCGACACCAAACCGACCGACCGCGCGATCGCCGCCAACGCGATGGCTGCCAATCCCACCGGTTCGGATGCTATCTGGAAGAAGGTACTCGCGCAGGCATCCGACGCTTCAGCACCCCGGGTTGAATTTCAGCAGCAACCCGATGGCGCCATTCATGTGCAGGTGCGCCGTGCCGATGGTCTGCTGGTACTCAAGTTCGCCGGCGAAGCAGAACTGGCCGAGCAACGGCCAGAATTGTACGGACAATTCAAAGAGTTGCACGAAGCACTTCGCTAATCGAGCAGTGCCGACACTTTCGCCGCACAAATGAAATCATTCTCCGTCAGCCCTTCCACCGAGTGCGTCCAGTAGGTGACGGTGCACTGGTTGTAACCCACTTGGATATCCGGGTGATGGTTTTGCGTATGCGAGACCCACGCTACCGCGTTGACGAACGTCATCACCTGGTAGTGATCTTTGAACACGAACAGCCGGGCGATCTGTTGATCGCGCTTCTCCCAGCCTTCGACTTGTTGAAGCAGTTCATTGATACGCGTGTCACTCAGTGCATCTACACCGCCCTCACAAGGTGCGCACGTTCGTTTATTCAGGTCATGGTAATTTGCTGTAGACATGGCGTCGCTCCTGTTTATGCCCCATTTCTCGCACCGGCGCACAATAGGGAGGAGGTTGCATGAATGTCTAATGTCTAATGGCGAATGTCTAAGCCGCAGCATCATTTCACGCATCAGATATTCGCCATTAGACATTAGACATTCCCCCACGTTACGATTTTGATAACGAACGGGTTACAGGGGTTACTTCATGTTCTCATGGTCGCTGGCCTATGTGATCAGTGAATGGGCAATTCGGCTGGCGATGCTGCCGGTCGTCACCCGTCGCCGTTCACCTTCCGGTGCGACCGCGTGGCTGGTGGTCATCTTTTTCATCCCGTGGGCCGGTTTGTTTCTCTACGTACTGTTGGCGGGAAGGCGATTGGGCAAGCGTCGTATCGAGCGTCACGCGGCCGTGCTGGATGCGATGAAGGATGTGGATCGCCTGGCCGTGCAAAGGCCGCACATCGTGCAGCCGGACATCGAGCCGGCGCAACAACAGTTTGTCCACCTGGCTGAGAACCTGGGCAGCATGCCGATTCTGGGCGGCAACGATGCTGAGTTACTGACCGATACCGATGAAGTGATCGACCGGATAGTGGCTGACATTGATGCCGCGCAGCATCACGTGCATTTACTGTTCTACATTTTCCGTGATGACCACGTGGGTCGACGTGTCACCGATGCCATGGTACGCGCCGAAGCGCGCGGAGTGGAATGTCGACTGCTGGTGGACGCCGTGGGATCACGCCGCATGCTGCGCCGAATGACGCGCGGGTTGCGAAACAAAGGGGTGCAGGTGCATGGCGTCTTACCGGTGAATCCGTTACGTCGTGTGCTGTCGCGCGTGGATTTGCGGAACCATCGCAAGCTCGCCGTGATCGATGGCAGTATTGCCTATACCGGTTCACAGAACATCGTGCGCCCAGACTACGGTCATCGTAACCTCGTCTGGCACGATCTGATGGTTCGTCTCACCGGTCCGGTCTCGCTGCAGCTTCAACTGGTGTTCCTTGAAGACTGGTACTTCACCACCGATGAAGCGCTCGATATCGAGGGCCTTCTACCCGACATCAACGAAACCGGGGATGTGCCCGCGCAAGTGGTACCCACGGGGCCTAACCATCCCACCGAACCGTTGCTGCACCTAGTGGTTGAGGCCATTCACACCGCGCGGCAGCGCATCATCATCACTTCGCCGTACATGGTGCCCGACCAGGCCTCGATGTTGGCCCTGTGTCTTGCCGCACGACGCGGGGTACAGGTCGACCTGGTCGTACCCCAGCGCGGCGACCACCCGCTGGTGTATTACGCTGGTCGATCTTACTACGAAGACTTACTCGAAGCGGGCGTGAACATTCACCTGCATCAGGATGGGTTGCTGCACGCGAAAACCATCACCATCGACGATACCGTCGCCATGGTCGGCTCAGCCAACTTCGATATCCGTTCGTTCTTCCTGAACTTCGAATTGAACGTGCTGCTCTACGGCCCACACGTGAACGCGAAACTACGCATGTGCCAGAAACAGTATATCGATGAATCAGTAGCGCTCAGCCTCGCCACATGGCAACAACGGTCATCCAGTCAGCAATTCATTGAAAACATCATGAGACTTCTAAGCCCACTGCTCTAACCCAAGCCGGGCCGAAGCGCAACGCAGGTCCGGATGAATGAGCACGCGATGCATTGCATTACCTTCGCGCCGCCTCATCCAGCGCCAACATCAACGGCGCGAATGCGTGGCCATCATCCTTCACCGGTTTGTAGCCGTCCACATACGCTGCGACCGTGCCTTTTTCCTCCCCTTGACCGGGACACATACAGCCAGGGCAGCAGAGTTCCGCACTGCCATCATCGTTGACGCAGTGTGCATGAATCGCATCAATGCCGCGCTCAAACGCGGTCAGGTATTCGCTTTCATCCAGCAGGCCCAAACGCATGCCCACGCCGTAGCCGTACAGGATTAAGCCGGTGCCGGACGATTCTTCCCACGCGGTTTCCATGGGAATTTCCTGCCGCCACAACCCGCGCTCGGTTTGGTGCGGTAACAGCGCGGCACAGTGCGCTTTGAACAAACGTTCAGCTTCCGCGCGATGCGGCGAATCGCTCGGCAGGTATTGCACGAGTTCCGTCAAGGCGATCAGCCCCCAACCGTTGCCGCGACCCCAGTGGTCATCACTGTAGCGGCCCGGACCGTTCGCATTTTTTGACTGATGCAACAAGCCGTTGGCGGGATTAAGGAATTCATCGTACATCATGAACGTCTGGTTCACGCCTTCATCGATGTACTTCGGTTCATCGAATGTCAACCCGGCAAACAGCAGATAGGGGGTGACGGCCATCGCCACATCGATCCAGATCACCTGCTTTTCCGGAAAGTATGGATTGCACATGATGCCGCGATCATCACGCGCGGCAGTCATCATTTCATCAGCATACTCACGTACGTGATGGGTGGTGGCCTCATCTGTCATGTGATTCCGCATGCGCATGAACACACGTGGAATGCCGCCGATGGTGTACGAAGGAAAGTTGTACTTCGGGTGATCGATCTCATCCGGGAAGCGTGAAAGAATCGCGCGGCAACGTTCGAGTAATGCTGTATCTCCCGTGCGATCCGCCACGCGACACAGTGCGTAAATGGCAAGCAAGCCGTAGTAATGCTTCACTTGTGAAATGATGGATTCGTAATGGTCGTACAGTTTGACCGCTGTTTCAGTGTGATTCATGGTAACCTTCGATTTTTGGATATATTTCCATGCAAGCCGCATCCGCCTTCGCCAAAGGCTACGGCGGACACGAGCCTCATCGCGCCAACCACCCACCATCCACGGCAATCGTTTCGCCCTGCATGTAGTTCGATGCTGCGGATGCCAGGAACACTGCCGCGCCTTGCAGGTCGTTCGGTTCACCCCAGCGGCCGGCGGGAATGCGGGCAAGAATCTGTTCGTTGCGCACCGGATCATCGCGCAAGGCCTGGGTGTTATCGGTGGCCATGTAACCCGGTGCGATCGCGTTCACATTGATGCCGTGTGGCGCCAATTCATTGGCCATGATCTTCGTCAGCCCCATCACGCCATGCTTGCTCGCGGTGTAACTGTGCACGCGGATGCCCCCCTGGTAACTCAGCATTGAGGCGATGTTGATGATCTTGCCCGGCACGTTCTGGGCGATCATCTGTTTGGCGATTGCCTGGCTCAGCAGAAACAAGCTCTTGAGGTTAACGTTCATCACGTCATCCCAATCGGTTTCAGTAAAGTCCGGCAGGTCGGCCCGGCGAATGATGCCGGCGTTGTTCAGCAGGATGTCGATCTTGTCGGATGCGGCAACTGCTTCGTCGGCAATGCGTTTCACGCAAGATGGATCGGCCAGGTCGGCCTGGATGCCGAAGAAGCGGCGACCAAGTGATTCAACGTAACGGCGCACCGGGTCCGGCGGGCTGGAACGATACACGCCGATGATGTCCGCCCCGGCCTCGGCCAGGCCGCGTGCCATACCTTCGCCTAGTCCGGTGCACGCACCGGTCACCAACGCAGTTTTTCCGTCAAGATTGAACGCATCGAGAATCATCCTCGGTCCTTTCAGATCATTGGCGATGAGGGATGGACTTTTCGTGAATGGGTCCAATCCGTGCACAGTTAATGAACTACGTAATTTTGCCACATAAAAGCCATACGACAATGGACAGCCCATGGCATATTTGCACATTTCAGTTGATGGATCAGCGGTTGCGATAGGCGGACGCATTCTCGCCGGTCATTTTGCGGAACAGGCGGCTGAAGTAGTAAACGTCATCAAACCCCACGGCTCGAGCGGCCTCGGTCACACTGTACTCGCCGCTGAGCAACAGATCTTTGGCCTTGTTGATCCGCAGCCAGTTCTGATAACGCACCACGGAGTAGCCGGTCAGTTGTTTGAATAACACGCTGAACCGTGAGGCACTCAGGTCGGCCATCTCGGATAACTGGTCCACCGAGTATGAACGCGTGTAATGCTGTTGCAGCAGGCGCACGATCTTGGTGATGCGCTGGGCGTGTGGGATGGGTTGTGTTGGTTGCGTGCAGCATCGCACGAACAGATGCATCAGCGTCATAAGGATGGCCCGGCACCGCAGCATGTAGCCGGGTTCGCGTGCGAGCCATAGTTGTTCGAGTTCTGCGAACCGTGCAGGTACATTCATGGCTTCATCTGATTGCGCGTGAAACGGTAATTCACCAAAACGTCTGGCCGCGTTGTCATCATGAGGCTGTAGCTCAAAACCTACCGAGTAGAACGACCAGGGTTGCTTCGGATCTGCGTGCACAGCCCGCATCACGTTGCAGCCGAACTGCACGAACTGACCTTGCTCCACGGTGAAATGCTGGTCGTTTAACTGATAGTGCGCCTTGCCGCGCACCGCGTAGGCCATGATATGAAACTTTGGGTCATGCCGACGCGCCAGCGCCCATTTGGGGGATGCATCGCGATGCCGCACGAAGCCGATGTTGCCGATCGAGGCGTCATACCGATCGCTCGGTTCAAGCATCTGGGCAGGCTGAATGGGGTGTCTGGTCATCACGTTCAGCCTAGTCCAATCAAATGATTTGTGCAAAACCCGCTTTCATTATCCATGGTTAAGGTTAGTCTCACGGGGTATATCAGATAGTCTGTGTTCGCACGATACAAACGAATTGTGCAACATCATGTGAGAGGATCTACCGGAAACTTCTCACCAAGGAGCTGCCGATGAAAGCTGCCGTCACCGTTGAATGGAACAAGATGGAGGTGCAGGAAACGCCGATTCCCGAGCCGGGCCCGGGTGAAGCGTTGGTGCGGGTAAAGCTTGCCGGTATCTGCGGGTCGGATGTGCACATTTTCCAGGGGCATCACCCCACGGCTGTTTCTCCTGTCGCACAGGGACACGAGTTTGTCGGCACTCTGGAGAAGGTGAATGGTGCAAACATCAACGCAGCCATCGGTGACCGCGTGGTGGTTGAGCCGTTGATCAGTTGCGGCGTGTGCGAAGCGTGTCGTGAAGGCCACATGCATGTCTGCCGCAATCTGGGTCTGCTTGGTATTCATCGCCATGGCGCGTTTGCGGAATACGTGGTCGTCGACGCAGCCAAAGTCATTCGCGTTCCCGATACACTCAGTAATGAACTGGCCGCGTTAACCGAACCGGTTGCCGTGGCGGCGCACGTGACTGCGCGCGGTGGTTTGCAGAAGGGTGATCGCACGCTGGTCATCGGCGCGGGGCCGATCGGTTTGATCGTCGCCATGATGTGTGAATGGGCCGGTGCAACGGTAGCACTTGTGGAGATTAATCCCGAGCGCATTGAGCAGGCCAAGTCACTTGGGTTCACCGTGGTCAACGCCAATGGTGATGCAGCAGCCGATGCACTCGCACTCACCGATGGCGAAGGCTTCGACCAGGTTTACGAAGCTTCCGGCGCTGCCCCGGCCGCGGCGCTGGCCACCGAGGTATGTCGTATTCGCGGCACGATCGTCGGTATTGGCTTTCCCTCACCGCCACCGGCGTTCGATGTTCGGGCGCTCATCTTCAAGGAACTGCACCTGGTTGGTTCGCGCGTCTACACGTTGGATGACTTCCACCGCACCGTTCGCATGATGGCCAACTTGAATGCCGACCAGCGCGAACGACTGGCGGCGCTGATCACCGAAACATGCGACATTCACGGCGTGGCCGACGGCATCGGCAAGATGATGCGCGGTGAATGCAAAGGCAAGATTCTTGTCAACCTTTCACAGGAATGAGTAATAAAGAATGAGCATCAAAGACATGAACATCGTAATCACCGGAGCCACCGGTGGTATGGGGGCAGCTCTATCGGAAGCATTGGCAGATGACGGCGCAGGTTTGGCGCTGGCCGATGTTTCCGCAGAAGCCACCGCGAAACTGGCAGACAAGTTGACCGGACGCGCACGTTCCGTGGTTGCCGGCAGTATTGATATCACCGATGAGGATTCGGTCAGTGCGTTCTTTGACCGCGCTAAGCAGTCGCTGGGGCAATTGGATGTGCTGTTGAATCTGCCTGGCCTGAGCATTGCGTCGCCAATCAGCGAGATGGATGTGGATGCTTACGACCGCATCTTCGATGTGAACGTTAAAGGCGCATTCCTTGCCGCGAAGCATTACCTTTCACGCGTGGATGACGCTGGCGGATTGATCATGAACGTTGCTTCGATGGCCAGCAAACGCGCCAATCCCAACGCCCCGGTGTACTGTGCGGCCAAGGCAGCCGTCGCCATGTTTGATGAAGGGTTGGCCTTGCAGGCGGTGAAGCAGAATGTTCGTGTGACCACGCTGAACCCCGGGGCGGCGAACACCGCGTTCTGGGGCGATCGTCCTGTCCCGCGCGAAAAGTTCCTTCAGCCGGGTGATATCGTTGATGCTGTGCGCTTCGTGCTGAACATGCCGCCACGCATTGTGGTGCATGAAGTGGCCTTTGAGTCGTTTGAGTTCCTGAAGAGTAAATGAGGCGGCACCGTGCCGTGAAGATATGTCGACGCCACTTTTCCTTTCCGTTGATGAAAAGCAAGCGATCAAGGCGGCCACCGCCAAAACACCCGTCGGCCCGTTCTACTGGGCATTGATGCAACGCGTCGCCAAGCGAGCCTCGTCGCCGGGGTTGATGAATATCGAAACCACCGTCGAATGGTGGCACTGCGTGACTGAATACGTGACCGACGCGGCGATGGCGTGGGCGCTGAAGCAGGATGATGTCATTGGCGCGTGGTTGCGCGATGTCACGCTGTCGATTGCCCGTCGACCACTGGAAGATTGGGTCGGCCCGGCGTTTCGTAACCACGGCACGAACCCGCCGCAAGGGCATCTTGAAACGGCGCATGTCTGCTGGGCTGTCGCGGGCGCGCTCGACCTGGCGGCCGATGTGTTCACCGATACCGAGCGCGATGAACTGGCTAATGCCTTGCGCACGAAGGGCCTGTCGCTTTGCCGAAACTGGTTGGCCAGCCGCACGTCGTTTAACAACTGGCGCACCATTTTGAATGGTGGCCTTGCGGTGACCGCAGCGGTGTTACACGATCGCGATGCCATGGCTGAGGCAGCGGAAGAATTCACGAAGCTGTGCGGTCTGTGGCAGGACGATGGTTCGTACGGCGAATCGCTTCAGTACAGCAACTACGCGGCGTTCGGTCAGATGATGACGGCCGAAGCACTGATTCGTCGCGATCCAGCTTACGCCGACCAACTCGATCTTTCCCCATGGACGCGCAAAGCCCGGTGGGATGCGGCAAGCTACTTCTACCGCAAGCCGTTGAGTGGCTGGGGGTCGACGCCGCGCCCGCGTTGTGCCAACTTCAACGACAGTTCCGCCATCCATCGGCCCAACGCCGAAGTACTGTTGCAATCGGCCAGCCGCATGAAAGACAAGATGCCGACTGAAGCAGGGCTTTGCCGGTGGTTGTGTGATCAACATTACAGCGGGGCGGAGAATGTCGGGCCTTGGGATCGTTCGAGCTTTGGATTGCGTCCGCACTTTGGTTTTCTCACATTGCCCCTGATCGTGAATGCGTGCGACCCGATCACGCCCACCGAAGCAGGACTTGGGACAACCGAAGCGTTCAGTTGCGGTGATGTGCTGGCGCGTGATGCGTGGGACGGTCGTACGGTACTTGCGGTGCACGGTGGAGGCGATCCACTGAACGCGCCTTCGCATCTGCATGGTGACCTGAATAGTTTCATCCTCGTGCAT
>JANQFT010000164.1 GCA_028277685.1 Phycisphaeraceae bacterium | reverse complement strand
GATTTGTCCGATCGAGAACAGGGGCACGCGGTCGTCGAAGTAGTGTTTCTTTTCGGCAGGTTCTCGCATGGGTGGTCGCCCTCCTGAACGTCTGGTGCATGATAGCGCGGCGGGGCGGGTTTGGCTGGTTACTTCACCCAATAAGACGCATGCCGTCGAGCAAACGTTCACGCAACCCAGCGGGAATATCGCGCGGACGTAAACATTCGGTTTCTAGTGAATGTCGAACCTGCAGGTTCATTAATGCAGTTCACATCACTTGCGAAGGGGCAACATATCACCAGTCTGTTGGATGGTGGGGGTCGGCTGTGCCTACGGCATTTTCAACTGATCACCAAACTGCTTGCGCACCTTTTCCACCTTTGGCAGTGCGTTGTAGCGCACGTAGGGTTCGTTGGGGTGATGCTGCACGTAATCCTGATGATAGTCTTCCGCGATGTAGAACGCTTCAAGCGGTTCAAGCGTGGTGACGATCGGATCATCAAATGCGCCCGCATCGGTGAGTTGCTGCATGTACGCAGCGGCGATTTGTTTCTGGTCTATTGATTCGTAGAACACGGCCGATCGGTACTGCCGCCCACGATCCGGTCCTTGCCGATTCAACGTGGTGGGGTCATGCGTGGCGAAGAACACACGCAGCAAATCGCCATAGGTGGTCTTGCGCGGATCGTAGGTGATGCGCACGACCTCGGCATGATCGGTTTGGCCGGAGGCGACCTTGCGATAGTCCGCGGAGTCGGCCGTGCCCCCGGCGTAACCACTGACCACATCGGTCACCCCATCCAGCTGCTCGAATACCGCCTCCACGCACCAGAAGCAGCCGCCGGCCAATACCGCGTGTGCTTCGGTGAGGTTGTCTTCGTTGGCCGCGGCATCACCGGTGGGCGCGGGTAATTTTTCCGCAGGGTTGTAAACACGATCGTCATCACCGGGGGAACACGCACCGGCAAAACACATGATCAACATGAGCAGGCTTCCTGTCATCGCAGGTGAAACACGTGAAATGTTCATGTTGAATCATACGCCCCGAAACAGGATCGGGGTCGCACAAAAAGCGGAACAGGGGAAGGCTGATCGG
Source organism: Phycisphaeraceae bacterium (assembly GCA_028277685.1). Classification (GTDB taxonomy): domain Bacteria; phylum Planctomycetota; class Phycisphaerae; order Phycisphaerales; family Zrk34; genus JANQFT01. The sequence goes on along the minus strand of JANQFT010000164.1, from coordinate 12,792 downwards.
GCTATTCCAGTGATTTGATGAACGCGTTCGCTTCGTCGATCGATCGTTGCATGTCGGCAATCAACGCGGTCACATCACGATCGAGTTCCACCACCACGCCTTCCAGCGATGCCAGGGCTTTGGCGTTCAGGTTGTGCTTCAGGAACAGTACCTGATCGCGGAACACCGCCAGCACCGGTTCCATCTTTTCTTCAGCCCGACGCATCGCGGTGATCAGCTTGGCGTAGCGGCCTTTGGTTAGATTGAGCTGAGTTTGGCTGCGACGCCGCAGGTCATCCGAGGTGTATTGTTCGAGTTCGGTGTCCCATTCCACGAACAGATCGCCCGCGACTTTCTCCACGGATGCAATGCGCTTGCGCACCGCCTTGGCGCGGCTCTCGCAATCGGCCAGTTCACTTTTTAGTTTCTTGTAGAGTGGTTCAAGATCGCCGCCGTCGAACGTGACCACCGATTGGAATTGTTCCAGCGCATCAGCGAACACAACTTTCGCTTCCTCCTGGTCATCGCGGGCGTCTTCCACCCGCTCGACAAGAATGTCGCGCTTGTGAAAGCCCAGCTTCTCCCACGTGCCGTAATAAACGCTGTTGCATCCGGAGAGTGAGCCCAACGCGATAAACACCACACCAATGATAAGTGTCTGTTTCATACCCATATCATACTGGCCGCGACCTGACAGGTCGTGGCGCAGCGGCGCGGACGCTGCAGTTACGACCGCACTGAACTGGCGCAAAAAACAACCCCATACGGTGATGGGGTTGCGTAATGGGCGGAGCAGGATTCGAACCTGCGTAGGCGTATGCCAGCAGATTTACAGTCTGCCCCCGTTGGCCACTTGGGTATCCGCCCAGCTGAGGGTTAGCCCCGCATTTTATCCTGAAAGGCCAAATCTGCAAGGGTTCGCCTTGCGTGTTCTGCGCTGGGGTTTGTCGCGGGTCATCAAATTCCGGGGGTGTCCGGTAAAACTGACATAAGTTAGGGCTGATGGGCGTCTTAACGATAGCCGATCAATTTGCTGGGTGTGCAATGAATGGCCGGTGCCAGACGTTTGTCTGACGGTGCTCACTGGCACGGCCACCAGGCTGATCGGTATGGCCTATCGCACCGGGGTGATAGGTAAGTCCTCTCGGCCGCCTTGCGAGATAACCAGTTATGCAGAAACAGCTTGCGCTTGTCTGCGGGGTTCTGTTTTCCTCCGCGGCTATCGCTGCGCCCCCGGCCCCACCGGTCAAACCCTTCGAGCAGGCGGAGCCGGTCAAACTGCAGAACGCCATTGATGTGCATGTATTGAAGCAACTGAAGGCGAACGACATCACCCCTGCCCACCTGTGCAGTGAAGAGGTCTTTTTCCGCCGGGTGCACATCGATGTCATCGGCACCGTGCCCAGGGATTGGCAGATTCGTGATTTCCTGAAGAACAAAGACCCGAAGAAGCGGGCGAAGCTGATCGATCAACTGCTGAACAAGACGGAGTTCGCCGACTACTGGGCGTTGAAGTGGTGCGACCTGTTGCGAGTGAAAGCCGAGTTCCCCATCAACCTCTGGCCCAACGGTGCGCAGGCTTACCACCGTTGGATTCACCGGTCCATCACCGACAACAAACCCTATGATCAGTTCGCGCGCGAGTTGCTCACGTCGAGTGGTTCGAACTTCCGGGTGCCGCCGGTGAATTTCTATCGCGCGATGCAGGGCAAAGCGCCTTCAACCATCGCCGCGTCGGTGGCGCTGACGTTCATGGGGGAACGGATCGAGAATTGGCCGCAGCATCGGCGCGAAAACATGGAACTGTTTTTCAGCCGGGTGGCATTCAAGCCCACGGCCGAGTGGAAAGAGGAAATCGTCCACCTCGACCCCGCCGTGTTTGCGCCCCTCGACGCCACGTTGCCCAACGGCCAGCGCGTTCACATCAAGGCCGGGCAAGACCCGCGTCACGTGTTCGCCGACTGGCTGATCACCGACAGCAATCTCTATTTCTCACGCAACATTGCCAACCGTGTATGGGCGTGGCTGATCGGTCGTGGCATCATTCATGAACCGGACGATGCCGGTGGCCATAACCCGCCGATCAACCCCGAACTGCTGACGTATCTGCAAAACGAACTGGTCCAGAGCGACTACAACCTGAAACATCTGTTTCGGTTGATCCTCAACTCGCGCACGTACCAGCAATCATCGATATCGCAGAGCAACCATCCGCGGGCCGAGGCCATGTTTGCCCACTACATCATGCGCCGGTTGGAGGCTGAGGTATTGATCGATGCCCTGGTCGGCATTTTCGGTCCCACCGAGAAGTATTCCAGCATGGTGCCTGAGCCGTTCACGTTCATCCCGGAAGAACACCGCACGATCACGCTGGCCGACGGCAGCATCTCCAGCAGTTTTCTGGAACTGTTCGGCCGCCCCGCGCGCGATACCGGCTACGAAAATGAACGCAACAATCACCCCACCGATGCCCAGCGCATGCACATGCTCAACAGCACGCACATCCAGAAGAAGATCACCCGCAGTTGGCGCGTGCGCGACTGGATGCGCAAGGCGAAGGGCGACACCAAACGTCTCACGTTGCTGCTCTATGCGAACATCCTCACGCGGCGGCCGACATCTGAAGAAGAAGCGGTCGCGGTGAAGTACCTGAAAAACGGTGGCAGGAAGAACCTGAAAAACAACACCCACGACCTGGCGTGGGCTTTGGTCAACAGCAAAGAGTTCATGTTCAGACACTGACCATCTTCGATGTGTGATGTTTGATCGACGATCTTTCAGGTCCAGATCGAACATCGAAGATCATCGATCGAACATCAGCAAGGATCAACACCATGGATCTGCAACCCACACGACGGGATGTCATGAAAGCGGGACTGGTGGGTGCAGGCGCGTTGGCGTTGGGGGGGCTGGGTGGTCCGCAGGCGGTGCTGGGCGCGACGGCGAAGCCGCAGCGCAAGCTGGCGAAAAGTGTTATCCAGATTTGGATGTGGGGCGGCCCGTGTCACGTGGATACGTTCGACCCCAAGCCCAATGCGGGCGAAGAGATCACTGGACCGCTCAAGGATGTGGTGAACACGAATGTGGATGGCATTCAATTGAATGCGTCGTTGCCGTTGTTGGCCAAACAGGCGGACAAGTTCAGCATCATCCGCAGCATGACCCACGGTGTGAACGCGCACGAGACGGCCAGTTACCTGATGCAGACCGGTCGCATGCCGGGGCGGTTGGTGTATCCCTGTGCGGGTGCGGTGGTGTCGTTGTTCAAAGGTTACGAACACGGGTACCAGGGCATCGTGCCGCCGTACATCGTGTTGACCAAACCACAGGGCCGCTTCAGTGAAGCAGGCTTCCTGGGTCACAAGCACAAACCGTTCTGCACGGGAGGCGACCCCAACGGTTCGCGCTTCGTGGTAGAAGGCATCGTGGCGCAGGGTGTGAGTGATGAACGCCAGCGCAGTCGTCGCGCGTTGATGCACGATTTGGATTCACTGGGCCGTGCGAACGCGCGCAGTCGGCAGCTTCAGCATTTCGATCAAACCGAAACCGCCGCATACGACATGATGTTCGGCAAGGCGCGCGATCTATTCGATCTTTCGAAAGAGTCCGACGAGATGCGCGAGCGCTACGGCCGCACCAAGTTCGGTCAATCCTGCCTGATGGCGCGGCGGCTGGTGGAAATCGGCGTGCCTTACATCACCATCAACTACGGCGGATGGGACACGCACAAACAACACTTCCAAACCATGAACCGCAAGCTGCCCGAGATGGATAAGGCCATGGCCACGCTGTTTACCGACCTGTCCGACCGCGGTTTGCTGGATAACACCATCGTGTGGTGGGGTGGTGAATTCGGGCGTGGCCCGAAGGTGCAGTGGAACCCGCCGTGGAATGGTGGCCGCAGTCATTACGGTAAGTGTTTCAGTGTGTTGTTGGGTGGGGGTGGGTTTGCTGGTGGCCATGTGATTGGTGAATCAGACGATCGCGCGATGAACGTGGTGGATCGCCCGGTCTACCCGCCGGACCTGATCGGCAGCATCTACGCCCGTATGGGCATCGACCCGAACCAGGCCATGCCCAACCCGCGCGGCCTGGACCTGAAAGTGCTACCCAGTGAATTCAAAGGCAAACCCACCGCCGGGTTGCTGAAGGAGATCATGGCATGATCGGCCGTGCGTGCGCCCTCGCTGTGATCGCGTTGTTGACGTTGGCTGTCGTTGCGCCAGCGCAGTCGAGCAAGCGCATGCCGAGCATCGGTTATCTGTATCCCGCCGGGGGCAAACAGGGCACCACGTTCGAAGTGTTGGTCGGGGGGCAGTTTTTACGTTCATGCAACACGGCCTACATCAGTGGCGACGGCGTAACGGTGAAGTTCATCAAGAACTATCGCGCACTGCGCAACCTGAACGGCGAACAGCGCAAGGAACTACGCCGGCAACTGACCGAGCATGGTGAAAATCAGTGGGAGCAGATGCTTGCCAGTGGTGGTGTGAAAGGTGATCCGCCCTGGCGTAAAGGAAAGAAACGCAAGACCACCTCGCCGGTGATGACCACCAATAAGAAGGGTGAGAAAGTGCCGGTGAAGTTGCCCGAGCATCCGTTGCTTGAAGGTTGGGATGAAATGAACCTGCGGCAGCTGGCGCATGTGCGGCATCGCCTGACTAATCGCAGCAAACAACAACCCAACGCGCAGATCTCTGAAATGGCGCGGTTGGAAATCACCATTGCGCCGGATGCAGCGCCGGGACCGCGTGAGATTCGTCTTGGTGGAAAAGCAGGGCTCACCAATCCGATGACCATTCACGTGGGTGAGTTGCCAGAAGTGATGGAAGTGGAAAGTAACGATCCACTGAAGTGGGATCCGTTGCCAGATGAAAAGCCTTTCATGCTGCCGGTGACTATTAACGGCCAGGTATTGCCCGGCGATGTGGATCGTCATCGTTTTCACGCGAAGGCGGGGCAGCATCTGGTGATCAAGGCCGATGCGCGCACGCTCGTGCCGTTTCTGGCCGACGCGGTGCCCGGTTGGTTCCAGGCCACGTTGGCGGTATTCGATGCGAAGGGCAACGAATTGGCCTTTGCGGACGATCACTTTTTCGACCCCGATCCGGTTCTTCAGTTCACGGTGCCGAAAGACGGCGTGTATGCGGTGGAGATTCGTGATTCGATCTACCGCGGGCGCGAGGATTTTGTATACCGCATTTCGATCGGCGAGTTTCCGTACATCACCAGTGTGTATCCGCTGGGCGGCAAGCGTGGCGATCGTGCTATGGCGCAGATCGATGGCTGGAATCTACCCACGCGGAAACTCACGTTGGATACATCCGCGGTCATCGCGCCGATTCGCCAGGCGGTGCTAGCAGGACATCAGCGGCAAAGTAACTATGTGACTTACCACGTGGATGGCCTGCCCGAAGTTCGTGAACTGGAGCCGAACGATCCGGCCTATCCCGGTCGACCGGTGGCGTTGCCGATGATCGTGAACGGGGTGATCGAGAAACCGGGCGACATCGATGGGGTTTCGTTCAAGGGGAATGCGGGGGACAAGGTGGTAGTGGAGGTCGTGGCTCGTCGTGTACGTTCGCCGCTCGATTCCCTGGTGCGCCTGGTCGATGGCGAGGGCACGGTGATCGCCTGGAACGACGACCACATGGACAAGCAGGGCCACCTGCATCGTGCGATGGGCACACTCACGCACCATGCCGATTCGTATTTCACCGCCACGTTGCCGAGTAGCGGAACGTATCGCGTGTTCATTACCGATAGCGCCGGACATGGTGGTAGTGCGTATGCGTATCGCTTGCGCATCAGTCATCCACAGCCGGATTTTGAATTGCGCGTCGAACCTTCCAGCGTGAACGTAGTGACGGGCAAGTCGCAGGTGATGATCGCGCATGTGTTGCGCAAGGATGGCTACGCAGGGCCGATTGAGTTGTCATTGGTCGATGATGCATGGGGTTTTCGTTTGGATGGAGCGACGATACCCGCGGGGCTGGATAAGGTTGCCTTCACCCTGACGGCCCCGACGAAAAAGATTGACCAGCCGATCGCGCTGGCCATGCAGGGGCATGTTCACCAACCTGGCGGCACGATCACCCATCGTGCGGTGCCTTGCGATGACGTGATGCAGGCATTTCTCTGGCGGCACCTGTTGCCGGCGCAACAAACGATGGTGAAGGTGATCGGCCCCAAGCGAGCCGGCCAACCATTACGCCCGGATCAGGTTGGACCGTTACAACTCAAACGTGGTCAAACCGTGCAGATGAAGATCAAAACTAATTACCTGAAGCATGCGAAGAAGATCGAACCATCCTTGGCGCATGCACCAGAAGGCATCGCCGTCGACAACATCCGATTCATCAAGCATCACATGGTGATGGACGTGACCACTGATGCGGCAAAGGTGAAGCCGGGCCTGCAAGACAACCTGATCATCGAACTGTCGGCCGAACTTTCCTGGAAAGATAAGAAGACCGGCAAGCAGCGCACACGCCATCGCATGTTCGGTGCGCTGCCGGCCATTCCGTTCATCGTTGTGGAGTAGTTGACGATGGGAACAGCCAGTTTTGTAGATCGTACATCCGCCCCGCGCGCTGAATGTCGCGTGATTGATTGCGGCGACCTGCCGGTGGATGTGTACGTGTGGCGATTCACCGGTACCAGCGGCGTGGATGAACTGCAACTGACCGCCACGCCCACGCGCTACGATACGTTTGCGGCGCAACTCGGTTGGCTCGAAAAGGCGTATCGGCTGGCGCTCGATGCGATGGATATTGATGATGCCTCATCGGTGATGCGTCGGTTTTTTGTCAGCGACCTGGTGAATCAGGCTACGACGTTATCGACAAAGCCTTTCGCCAATCCGCGAAACGAAGCGAATCCATGTGCCGTCTCGTGGGTGGGCCAACCCCCGGTGGGTTCGGCGAAGGTTACGCTGTGGGCGTATCACGTGGTTGATCCTGCTGGCCTTGAGAAAACACAACGCGGTACCACCTGCATCATCAAGCGTGGTGACATCGCGCATCATTGGTCAACGAACCTGATGCATCAGGGCAACACTTCGTTGGAACAGTCCGATGGCTTGCTGCGGGCCTACATCGGGCAACTTGATGCCGACGGCATGACGTTGGCGGACCACGTCCTTCGCACGTGGCTGTTCGTGCGCGATATCGATGCGAACTACGCCGGCCTGGTGCAGGCACGACGCGAACTGTTCGCCCGGCATGGCCTCACGGCCGAAACGCATTACATCGCCTCCAGTGGCATTGGTGGTTGCGGCTGCGATGCGAATGCCACCGTGCTGATGGATGCCTACGCCGCGCAAGGTATCTCGTCTGGCCAGATCGAGTTCATCAAGGCGGCGGATCACCTCAGCCCGACGCATATCTACGGCGTCACGTTCGAACGCGCCACCAGCGTGGCCTATCGCGATCGTAAGCACGTGCTGATTTCCGGCACCGCCAGTATCGATCATGAAGGTAACATCGTGCACCCCGGTGATGTGCTTAAACAATTCGATCGAACGATGGAAAACATTGACGCCTTGCTTGGCGAAGCTGGTACTGCCGCAGCGGATATGGGCACGTGGATCGTCTACTTGCGCGATACCAGCGATGCCCCGGTCATCAGCTGCGCCATGCGAGAGCGTCTGGGCGATGTGCCTATGGTGATGGTGCATGCCCCGGTGTGTCGCCCCGGCTGGCTGATCGAGATAGAAGGCCTCGCCACCACGCATCACACGAACGCCAACCTGCCTGCGTTCTGAATACGCTGACATTCTGCATTATCGGTCGATCTATCAGTCTGCTACCCGCCGCGCAGTCAGAGGATGGGCGTGGTACAATGTAAGTTTGGTGGCAGATTGTTCTTCATTCACGATAGATGTACCTGGAGGGCCAACGTGGCAGATACGAATCCTACCGGCACCGAGCAAACCGCAGACAACCAACGTCAACTGCGCGTGCACGTCGACGAACGTGATCGCCAGACCACGTATACCAACAGCTTCCGCAGCAATGCGACCGCAGAAGAAGTCATCCTCGACTTCGGTCTGAACGTGGGCGTGCAGCGCGGTGCCCAGTCGCAAGGCGAAGATGCCAAAGTGGCCGACATGGTGTTCCAGGTCAGCAATCGCATGGTGATGAATTTTTACACCGCCAAGCGTTTGGCATTGTCACTCGGTCAGATGGTGCAGCAACACGAGCAGCAGTTCGGTGAACTGAAACTGAACGTGGCCGACCGCACCGTTGGCGATGCCAACGCCTGACCCTGCGGCGTGCAGCGATGAGGGCAAGCCTTTATGACTCAGGCGCACTCCTACACTGCGACCGGACCGGATGTATCGCGACTGGTTGAAACGCTGGTCGACTATGCCGGTCCACCGGAAGACTTCCTGCAGAAGATGCTGGAAGCGCAGTGTCAGTCGGTGGGGGCACAGGCCGCGGCGATCATCGCGCTGGAGCAACCGCCGAGTTTGGCGGCTGTTTATCCACCCCCGACCGAAGGTGAAACTGCGCCCCTGTGGTTGGCACAAAGCATCGATGCGATCAAGCGCAACGACCCACCCCAGCAGGTTCAGAAGCTCCCCATCCGCCACTCGGAAGACTTGTACGGTCAGGCGGCGCGCGAACATGTGGTCATGGTGCCCATTCGCCGTCAGGGACAAATTCGCGGGGTGGCGGCTTACGATTTTCCCCTGCAGGATGCCGCGGCGCTTGAATTGGCAGCATCGCAACTCATCTGGGCCGTGGCGATGCTCAGCAACTACGAACTGCGGCAAACCCTTGCCCAGCGGTCAGCGGTGGTCAAACGCCTGCTCGGTTCGCAGGAACTGCTGGCCACGTTGAATGAGCAGCACCACTTTCAGGCCGCGGCGATGGCCATGTGCAACGAATTGGCCACCCGTTTCGAAGCCGACCGCGTGGCCTTGGGTTTCCTGCATGGTCGTTACGTGAAGCTGGTCGCGCTCAGTCACACCGAAAAATTCACCCGCAAGATGCGCATCGTGCAGGACCTCGAGGCGGCCATGGAGGAAGTGGTCGATCAGGACCTCGAAGTGGTTTACCCGCCGGATGAGAAGGCGACCTACATCAGCCGCGCCGCCGCGGAACTCAGCCGCCAGCATGGCCCGGCCGCCATTGCGGGTCTGCCCGTTCGTTACAAGGGTGACCCCGTCGGTGTGTTGCTGGTCCAGCGCGATGAAGCCAAACCTTTCGCCCTTGCGGAAGTCGAGGCGCTGCGTCTGATCTGCGAACTCACCGCGCCCCGTCAGGTGGAACTGTACGAGCGCGATCGTTGGTTCGGCGCACGCTGGGCCAAGAAGCTGGGCGGTTCGTTTTCCTGGTTCGTCGGGGCCACGCACACATGGTACAAGGTGGCAGCGATCGCAGTGTTGGCCGTGTCGTTGTTCATGATCTTTGCTCGTGGTACCTACCGAGTGGAAGCGCCGTTCATGGTTGAGGCTGAGCAACGCCTCGCCGTGCCCGCACCCTTTGATGGCATCGTCGAACAGGTATACGTCAAACCGGGTGACCAGGTCGCCGCCGGCGTCACTGTCTTGGCCGAACTGCAAACCGATGAACTGGAGCAGGAACTGAATTACGCCCGGGCGCAGCAGCGCAGTCATCTGCGTGAAGCCGATGTGGCCATGCGGCAGGGCAAGCATGGTGAACGTCTGATCTCCCAGGCCAAAGCCGATGAAGCCGCGGCACAAATCAATCTGCTGCAGTATCGATTAGCTAAGTCCAAGGTCATCAGCAATGTGACCGGCGTGGTGATTCAAGGCGACCTGCACGAACGCGCCAACGCGCCGGTACAACGAGGCGAAGTGATGCTGGAAGTTGCACCGGTCGATGACCTGCGGGCGACGCTGATGGTGCCGGAAGATCGCGTGTTTGATCTGGTTCGCGCGCAGCGTGGCGAGGCGGGCGAAGCGAAGTTGCTGGAAGGCGAACTGGCCACCGCCGCCGAGCCGGGCAAGTATCTGCCGTTCGTGGTGGAGAGTATCAGCCCCGTGGCCGAGGCCATCGAACAGCGCAACGTGTTTCGGGTGAAGGTACGCTTCACCCCGGATGAAGCCACCCTCCCGCTGGTGCGCGACTTAAGACCCGGCATGGAAGGGTTGGGCAAAATCGAAGTCGGCCAGCGCAGCTATGCGTGGATGTGGACACGCGACCTGATCAACTGGGTACGCATGAAGCTTTGGATGTAACGGCGAACGCCTGCCGCCTCACAAGGAAGCTGCTGGGCCATGGCCCGACGACAACGCCCCACATTTTCTGAATCGTGGTACCGCGTAGCGGAACTTCGCCCGCGGTTGCATCCTGCGGTGCAGGTGTTTCGCCAGCAGTACCGCGGGCAGATGTGGTTTGTCGTGCGCGATCCGGCGAACAACCAGTTCTTCCGTGTACCCGAAGCCGGCTATGAATTCATCGGCCTGCTCGACGGCAGTCGCACCGTGACCGAGGCATGGCAAATCACCATGGATCGTCTGGGAGATATGGCTCCTACGCAAGGCGAAGCGATTCAACTGCTGGGGCAGTTGTACACCTCGAACCTCCTGCAGGGCGATCTGCCGCCCGATGCGTCGGGTATGTTTGAACGTCGGCGCAAGCGCGTGCAACGCGAGATTCGTTCTTACGCGACCAACCTGTTGTTCGTGCGTTTTCCGTTGTGGGATCCGGATCGGTTGCTCAATCGATGGGTCGGCGTGGTGGGTTGGGTGTTTGGGCCGATCGGCTTCGCGCTGTTGGCCATTCTTGCCGCGACCGGTATCTACTTCATCACCCAGCGCGGTTGGGACGAGTTGATTCGCGCGTCCGATCCTCAATCGATGTTGCGTACGGAAAACCTGCTCTGGTTATACGGCGGGTATGCGGTCATCAAACTGGTGCACGAATTGGGCCATGCATTTGCCTGCAAGCACTTCGGGCGCGATTCACGCGCCGGGGGTGAAGTGCACACCATTGGCTTGATGCTGTTGGTGTTTATGCCCGTGCCGTATGTCGACGCTTCAAGTTCCTGGGCGTTCCGCAGCAAGTGGCAACGCGCCATCGTCGCCGGTGCGGGCATCTATATCGAAATCGCCATCGCATCGATTGCCGCCGTCGTGTGGGCCAGTACACCCCAGGGTTCACTTGCCAGCGACTTATCGCACAACCTGATCTTTCTTGCATCGGTTTCAACGCTGTTGTTCAACGGCAACCCGCTGCTTCGTTACGACGGGTACTACATCCTCAGCGACGTGCTGGAAATACCCAACCTCGCCATGCAGTCGAAGCAGTATTTGTATTACCTGACGCGCAAGTATGCATTTGGCGTACGCGACGCGGTGACGAACGTGCGATCCGTGAGAGAGCGCTTCTGGTTTGTCACGTACGGTATCGCAAGCACAGTTTACCGGATGGTCATCTTTGCCGGTATTCTGCTGTACGTGTCCGACATGTTGTTTGTATTGGGCACGTTGATGGCTGCGTTCGGGTTGATCACCTGGGCGGTGGTGCCGTTGTGCAAGTTTGCCCACTACCTGCTGACCAATGGTGAACTGCATCGCACCCGCAGCCGCGCGATGTTGGTAACCGTTGGCACGTTGCTGGTCTTTGCCGGGTTGATTGGCTTGGTGCCGTTGCCCGATCATTGCCGCGCGGAAGGTTATGTCCAGTCGCGCAACCAGGTCACCATGTTCACCGCCGAAGGGGGTATCGTGCAGTCGGCGTTGGCCGATGGCGCGATTGCTGAGCCGGGCTCTGTTTTGTTACAGGCGAAGGATATTGCCCTGCAATCGCGCCACGATCAACTGCTCGCCCAACGTGCCAGTGTGCTGGCGCAGTATCGACTGGCCACGGCGACCGACCCGGCCGAAGCACGGATTCACGCCGATCAACTCCAGGTGGTCGATCGTAAAATCGAGCGCGTCGAAGACCGGCTCGATCAGCTCAAACTCGTCAGCCCCATCCGTGGCGTGTGGGTGGCCCATAACGTTGAGTACTTGGTTGGTTCATACGTGAAACGCGGTGAGCAAATTGGCACACTGGTCGATCCGCACCAGGCGATTATCCGGGTCGTGACAGATCAATACCTTGGTCCGAGGCTGGCGGTTGAGCTTGGTTCCGGTCCTGAAAATCCGGTCGCCATTCGTCCGTTTCATCGGCCGGATGTCGAGGCAGAGGGGTACGTTGAACGTATTCTTCCCGCTGGCAGTGAACAGTTACCCTCACCGGTACTGGGCATGGCCAGTGGCGGTAGCACGCGCGTCGACACCACCGACCAACATGGAACCCGCACCGCCGAACCGTTCTTTGAAGTGGTCATCAAACCTGCGGACGTGAACCACCCGCTGCGCTGTGGTCAGCGCGTGGTGGTACGTTTTGCCCTGCCCGACAAACCGCTGGCACAACAATGGTGGTTGGCGCTGCGGCAATTGCTGCAACGACGTTTCCAGATTTGATGCACACATGAACGTCGAAGCTCTGGCCAACCCGTCCGATCCTTCGTCTGCCCCCTTGCCTGGTGGTGCGTGGCGCATGCTCGCACGTCGCAAGGCTGCGGACAAGCTTCCCAGCGGAGCCGATGCCGTGTGGAATATGGGTGTCGGCCTGATCCACCGGCTCGTGCCGCGCACCCGGCAGTATCTCAAACGCGCAGAACGGATCTGCGCCTTGCATGCACCATTCAAAGATATTTCCGCCGCCAGACTTCGCGAACATGTTTCTGAACTGGTGCCGGTATTCCGTTGTGCCCGTCATACACAGGAGGATGTCGATCGCGCGATGGCGATCATTCGTGAGGTGGCCAGTCGCGAGTTGGGTATGGAAC
>JANQFT010000074.1 GCA_028277685.1 Phycisphaeraceae bacterium | reverse complement strand
TACGCCAGTCGCGCTGATTCGATTCAACAACGTTACCCCGATGGTGAACCATGTTGCATCACGTGGAACAGCAATGTCGAGCGCGACAGGTTCAACATCTTCAAAGCGATGAAGTCAGCCGGCTACACCACCGGATTCGTCGGCAAATGGCACAACGGGCAGCCGGACACGCTGCGCAAGCAAGTCGGCCTGGATGAAGACCCTTCCGACCCCGAGGTCGCGCGCCGCATCACCGCTGGTTACGATGAAATGATCAACCACCTGCGCGATGGCTACGGCATCGATCACGTCAATCGCGTTTACTTCAACAACAAAGAAGCCTTCACCCCCAAAGCCACCCAGGTGCACAATCTGGAATGGCTCACCGAAGATGCGCTCGACTTCATTGATCATCACCCCGACGATCCCTTCTTCCTGTATTACGCGCCCAGCGTGCCGCACGGCGAACGACTACGTGAGGTGCTGGAGAAGGGACCACTCATGACGCCGCTTGGCCCCATTGACAAGCTGCCCGATGTGATGCCTCCGCGGGAAACGGTCATGCAACGACTCGAAGACGCAGGACTCGGTGATGAAAAATGGTCCGTCGTTCCGCTGTGGATTGACGACAGTGTGGGCGCAATTCTCAACAAGCTGCGCGACGCCGGGTTGGGTGATAACACGCTGGTGATTTTCACCACCGATCACGCCGACCGCGGCAAGTACACCTGCTACGAAGGCGCACGCATTCCCTGCGTGGCACGATGGCCGGGGTGCATCCCCGCCGGGTTAACCATCAATGATGTCTGCGCGAACATCGACTGGCTGCCAACCGCGCTCGACATCACACAACAGGATGCCCCGAACGACGCCACCATCGACGGTGAGTCGATCCTGTCCATCCTCACCGGCCAGGGTAAGCCTGATGACTTTCGTGAAGGGTTGTTCCTTGAGGTGTCTTACATCCGCGGCATCGTGACCGATCGTTACAAGTACATCGCCAATCGTCCCGCCGAGAGGGCAGCCCGGGCCATGGCCGATGATCTGACACAACACCAAGCAACCGGCAACCCCCGCCGCGTGAGTTGGGATGGCACGGCCAATCCGCATAAGGCCGCATGGGATCCCGGCGTCCGTTATCGTGCCGACACCGACTTCCCCTGCTACTTCGACCCCGATCAACTGTATGACCTGCACACCGACTGGCAGGAACAGCGCAACCTGATCGACGACCCTACTCACGCCATCGCGCGCAATCAACTCAAGCAGATTTTGCACGAGGTAAGCGCAACACTACCCAACGCCTTCGGCGAGTTCGGTAAGCAGTAGCACTGCCATAGCGTGCACGGTTTGAGTATTCCTGTATCACATCATGCATGCAGGTAAGCAAATCTGGTCTGGACTGTTGGTTTTCTTGCTTGCGCACAAGAAAACGTGAACGGCCTCACAACGGCGATGCGTCCTTTGGGCGACTAATGATCTATCTCTGCAACACGATGGAGTTCGCCATGCCCAGCCCCACCACACATCGAATCACGTTTGCCTGTTTGATGGTCGCCAGCCTGTTGTGCGTGTCATGCGCAACGGCACAAATCGCCAGCCAGAAATCTCCAGACTACGGTGACCGCAACATCGCCATGAATGTTGTCTACCCCGACGCAGCGTTCAAAACCAACGGCGGTCCCGTCATCAACATCAAGGCCGCCCCCTTCAACGCCAAGGGCGACGGTGTGACCGACGACACCCAGGCATTCATTCGTGCACTCAACTTCATTGCCGAAGACTTGTTTGCCTCGCGCGGTAACAGAGAGCGCGGCAAATATCGCTGGCGCATCTACCTGCCGAACGGCATCTACCTGGTCAGCGACACACTCGCCCCCACATCCAACTCCGGTCGCGCCGGTTTCTGTGGTCTGCGACTCATCGGACAGGATCGAAACCAAACCGTCATCAAACTGAAAGACAATGCCTCCGGCTTCGAAGCAGGAAATGAAAAGTATGTCCTGCCTTGGCATGGCGATCGTCCCGGTCAGGGCAACGTGCTGTGGGGTAACCAGGCGCGTAACTTCACCATCGATACTGGCAAAGGCAACCCCGGTGCCATCGCGATGAGCTTCATGGGGGCAAACGGCTCGGCGATCGACAACGTCACCCTGCGCAGTGGTGATGGCACAGGCCGCGTCGGACTCGATTTCAACTGGTGGAGCGTGCAAGGTCATTACTGCGACATCACCGTCGAAGGTTTCGAGATCGGCATCCGCGGCACCGATCAGCGCGAAACGCAACCCAACCTCGAATACATCACCCTGATCAATCAACGTGAAGCAGGCATGAAACTCGGACCGCATGCAGCAAGCATCCGCAAACTGCACAGCCGTAATAAAGTACCGGCGCTGGTGATCGATCATGATGCATCGCAAACAGTATTGGTCGATGCCCACCTTGAAGGCACCGCCAACGCCGGCGCAGCCATCGTGGTGAAAAACGCGCCCCGGGCCGATTACTTCCTGCGCGATGTCAAAGTGACGGGTTACGCAGCCACACTGAGCGTTAATGGCAAGGATCAACTGACCGGCTACATCGATGAACACGTCGCCGGCAAGGTGATGCGCAGCACCCCGAACTCACCAAGTAGATCCATGAACCTGCCCGTCGGCGAAGTGCGCCTGATCGAATGGGAACAAGACTTCAACCAATGGGTTCGCCCTGATGACATGCCCGGTGAAACGGAGGCCGCCAAGGTGCAGGCCGCATTTGATTCGGGCAAATCGGTTGTTTATTTCCCCCGCAACTACAACACCGGCAAACAAACCTTCACCATTCCCGCTACGGTCAAGTATCTCAACGGAATGGACAGAACCCTTTCGCGCGGCTGCACGTTCATCATCGACGAAGCCAGCGATGCCCCGCTATGGATCGAACACACCAGCGGCAGACCCACGTTCATCGTGAAGCAACCCCGTACCCTGCGCATCCGCACCAGTGGCGTGGCCTACCGTGTGGAAACGGATCAACCAGTCAGCGTCTACTTTGAAAACATCGCCGTGCTGTTCGGCGGCGACCATGAAAAGTTCTGCCCACCCAACGTGAAAATGTATGCACGCAGCATCAACGAGGAATCGCGTCGCACACCCAACTGGACAGTCAACGGTGGCCTCATGTGGGTGCTCGGTTTCAAAACCGAACATCGCCAGCCCTCTTTCACCGTTCGGAACCAGGGCATCCTTGAAGTGCTCGGCGGCTACCAGAACATGACCGCGCGACCCAAAGTCGAACGCTACCCCATGCTGATCAACGACGGTGGCCACGTCAGTTTCATCGGTTGCACCTTCATGTCTCGCACGTACCCGTGGGCCATCTGGAACAAAACCAACGACATGATGAAGCAGTATCCCACAAAGAAAATGCCCCGCAGGTTACTGCAGGGCATGGGGGGTACTTATTTCGTGCCGCTGTTCACATCGTACGATGCGAACACCGTGCGCGAACGCTCAAAGACGACGCAGTAACACCACGCCACCCAACGCCAGAGCCGGCAACGACACCGGCTTAGGCACCTTTTCCCACTCTGACAGGAACGATTGAATGCCCACACCGAACATGGTGGCGACAAAGCTATATGTCGTGCCGGCGTTGATCGCGGCTGTGACAAGCCAGCAACACCCAACGCCAAGGCAACCATCAGGGCCTGCCCGGACGTTTGCTTCAAGAACATGGTGTACACGAACTGTCCGGTCCGGCTTGGGGCAATTCCCAATTCCACGTTCCGAGTTCTACATGTTCCACCAGTTCAGGTCGATTTCGGGGAAGATCACATCGTGGATGTCCGCGTCGGCGATTTCGTGTTTCTCCACCTCGGTAAGTTTGCCCAGGTAAGCCGAGTCGTCGGCAACCTTCTCGGCAAGGTCGAGCAACGTCTCAAAGCGGGAGACGTGAAGCATGAATCGTTTGATGCCGTAGTCGATCGCCTGGCCGCGGGTAATGACGAATTGCCAGTCGCTGGCCTGCAACAACAGCAGTTCGCGGGCCGCCTTGATCAGCAGGTCTTTGACCTGCTGATTCTCGCGCCAAGGCAACCTGAAGGTGCACTTGCCGAAATTGGCTTCACAGCGATACTCGATGTCCCACATCCAGTTGACCTTGTCGTTGGTCCAGACGCGGTGATCGCCCTCTTCGCCCCACGACCCCTCGGGCAGGCTCACCACCTTGTCCGGCGGATGATCTTCGAGGAACTGCTCGGCAGTGGTAACGTTGATGTCCGGATCGGCGTTGAGCGTGAGCATGACATCACGCAGGAACTGCGGGCCTTCGAACCACCAGTGGCCGAACAGTTCGGCATCGAACGTGGCGGTGACCACGCCATGGCGACCGGTGCGGTTGTGGTATTCCCAGAGGCGTTGCTTCACGGTGTTGCAGAAGTCGGTGGCGTGTTCGTGGACCTTCTTCTTGATGTCATCGGGATAATAAAGATCCTTCTGGCCAAGGTCGACACCCTTGCCGGTGACCTTCCAGTAGCGCAGGCCGCGCTTCTCGCCCCACTTCTTGTGGAACTCCATGTAGGTGCCGTCGGCGGGATAGCCGATGGTACCGCTCCAAACCTTCTCGCAAGTGTCCGGATCGCGGGCGAACACACTGACGCGGGCCAGGCCGGTGCCGTCGCTATTCACGCCTTGCGGCTCGTGCACGCTCTTCCAGCCACGGTTGGGGTAGCGGCTGGCTTCGTTCCAGTCGATCTTCCACCATTGACCATCGTTGAACACCTGCTCGGATTGGCTGTTCTCAACCAGGTGATTCTCCACGAAGAAGTGCGTGATGGTTTCGTCGGCAATCAGATGTTCCACGCCGATGCGATGATCCTTCGGCGCCCAACCAATCGGCGGCGTCCAGGCACCACCAGGCCTGTAGGCACATTCGGGCAGCCACATGCCGGTGGGCTTGAACCCGAGGATGCGATGACTGGACGAAAGCCCCGCGCGGAGCTGGGCACGGATCGACGCATCCTCGTACAGCAAAGGCAGGTAACCATGCGTAGCGCAGGAAGTAAGAACCTGGATCAGACCTTTGTTCGCCCGCTCGGCGTAAGCGGCGGGAATGTTGCGGTCCATCTTTTCGAACTGGTCGAGCAAGTCGGAGAACTTCTCAACCCACCAGTCAGCAAGGTAAACCATGTGGCCGTTGTCGGTGGCTTCGAAGTCTTTGCGGTCGGCCTTGGCGCGGTTGATGCGATCGGTGAGGTAATGGACAAAGCCCTTCTTGAAGTCGTCGTGAGCCAGTTGCTCCAGCAGGACGGGCGTGAGGCCCATGGTCAAACGGGGCTGGGCATCGAAGAAGACGCATTCGTCAATCGCGGCCAGGATGGGCAGATAGGTTTCGGCGGCGGCTTCGTAGAGCCAATCCTCGCCGTGGGGCCACACGCCGTGGCGAAGCACGTAAGGCAGGTGACCGTGAAGAACCAGACTGAAGCTACCAATGGCCATGGCGGACCCCTGATCGGTGGACAAGGCTACATCGTAGCGGGTCACCACGCATTCCGCATCTTCAGATCACACAATAAACGAGCAGATATACTGGCAAACGCCTTCATCCACTGCGATGCGGAAACTGCTGTTGGCGGAAATGTGGAAAGTGTCGCCTTCGTTGTATGTGATCCAACCATCTTCGCCACGTTGCTGCACACGACACGTACCGGCGGTGATGGTCATTCCCTCGGCGGCTTCGGTGTTGAATTCGAACTCGCCTAGGTAGATCAGGCCGAGCGTCTTTTTGGTGCCATCAGCGAACATCAGGCTGTGGCTGATGACCTTGCCCTCGAAGTAGACATTGGCCAGCGTGATCGCGGACACGTTATCAAACTGGCTTGGATGAGCCATGCGTTGCTCCACTTGCCGCGGGCAAGTTAATCCATATGCCTGATGATGGTGTCGCCGAACTCGCTGCACTTCAGCAAGGTCGCGCCATCCATCAGGCGTTCGAAGTCGTAGGTGACGGTCTTGGCACCGATCGCGCCGTTCATGCCGTTGATGATCAGGTCGGCCGCTTCGGCCCAGCCGAGGTGGCGGAGCATCATCTCGCCGGAAAGGATAACCGAACCGGGGTTAACCTTGTCCTGGTCAGCATACTTGGGCGCGGTACCGTGGGTGGCCTCGAAGATGGCGTGGCCGGTGACGTAGTTGATGTTGCCACCGGGCGCAATGCCGATGCCGCCGACACATGCAGCGAGCGCATCACTGATGTAGTCACCGTTCAGGTTCAGCGTGGCAATCACATCGTACTCCGCGGGGCGCGTGAGAATCTGCTGGAGCATGGCGTCGGCAATGACATCCTTGATGATGATGCCCGCGCCGGGCTTGCCTTCAGGGATGACATGCCACGGGCCACCGTCGAGCGGCTCTGCACCGAAGCAGTTGGCGGCGATCTGGTAACCCCAATCGCGGAACGCTCCTTCGGTGAACTTCATGATGTTGCCCTTGTGGACCAGCGTCACGGACTTCCGGTTGTTGTCCACCGCGTACTGCACGGCGGCACGCACCAGCCGCTTCGTCCCCGTCTCGCTGATGGGC
>JANQFT010000045.1 GCA_028277685.1 Phycisphaeraceae bacterium | reverse complement strand
ATCAGCCAGTTCTTCGAATGCCAGGGGTAGTGCCAGCCGCGTCCGCCTTCGAAGGCCCAGCCGGATGAACTGTAATAGCCAGCGTTGTTGCGGAAGATGATGTTACGCAACACGAAGCCGTTCTTGCGCTGCACGTGCATGAGGCGTTTGCTCATGCCCACTTCGATCAGGGCGTCATCCAGGTTGTCCATGCCCTCGGGCAGGCGGATGAATATGGTGTTGGGATGGGGATGGTTTGGGTACTGTTTCTCGCCGGGGCCGAGCGCGGCCACGCCGAATTCACCGGGTTTCAGCACATCCGGGCCCAGGTATTGCTGGAACACGTGGCCCTTGCCTTTGTCCTTGTGGTTCTGCGGGGTGATGTCCAGCCCGGCGCTGTTGTATACTTTCTTAATGCCGTCCCACTGGTACGTTTCAAGCACGACCGGCTCCAGCCGCTTGCCGTTGATGTAAACGATCTCGCGGCGGTTGAGCATGACCTGTCGGGGGCTGTAGTAACCATGCGCTGTGAACGGCCAGTTGTACTTCCATTCATGTTTGTAGATGCGCTTCTCGGCATCATGCAGTTGCCAGGTGTCCGCTTCCCAGCCGGCGGTCTGTGAACCGGAGATGATGACCTTACCCTTCTCCGCGCCTTCAACGATCAACAGCGTGTCGCGCTGCGTGCCTTTTTGATAGTCGATGGCCTTGAGTTCCTTGATGATGCGGTAGGTTCCGGGGGCGATCAGCACTTTGGTAACCTTACCCTTGGCCAGTTGGGGCCGCGCTGCATCGAGCGCTGCCTGAATGGTCTTCTTGGGTTGACCGGGAGACAGGCCATCGTTGTTGTCGCTGGCGACAGGATGATCCTGGTTGACGTGAATGGTGACATCAATAACCGACTCATTCACCTGCGCACCGCGCCTGGGATAGCTGCGCGTGCGCTTGGCTTCCATGGCCAGAAGTTCTTCAGTCGTGAGTGTGGCAGGCTTGGCCTTCTTGGTGGATTGGCCGGAGCCACGTAAGTGGATGTCCGCCACGTCGAGTGTGTAGTTGCCGCCTTTGTAGACGACCATTATTTTGGCCGTCCTGGCTTTGGGCGAAATGTTGAAGGTGCGCTTGACGGTTTTCCAGTCGGTATCTTCGCGCAGCGCGCCCCAATCGCCAGCCAGTTTCTTGCCAGCACCGTCTTTGACCTCGATGTTGACTGAGGGGTAATCGAATTGTCCGCCCTTGTGAATGAAGTTGGCCAAACGGACCTTGTAGGAAAGCTCGATGGATTTTGTTGAGCCGTCGAGCTTCACGATGGACTCGAGCTTGCCGAAACGGCTGACGCGGACGAAGCTGCGGTCGCCTTCTTTCTGGATGGAGAAGGCCTTCTTCATCCAGGGTTGCTGACCCCGCCATTTATTCAGGACACCGGGTTTGGCGAAATCGCCCTGGGGGAAGAGTTCGCGCGGGGCGGCCTGGGCCATCGCCGGCGCGAGACTCACGATGAGAGCGGCCAGTACTACCGCACCACGCAGACTACGGATAGGTGACGTTTGGGAAACAGAGCATAACATTTTCATGAATGGGTCCTTTCCGAATGCCCGGCAAGGACATTGGTATCCCTGTCGGTGATCGACGCTGAAATCGACGGTTAGCACGCGTGTGCTATTTCGGAGATCGTGGAGAAACTTGAAAATGAGCGCAACGAACTCAGCGTTCCCGTGGGTCCCAGATGCTCATAAGGCCTTGTTTTAACTGGTGATAGCAGGCACATGGATACTTTTTGTGATAACGCTGGACAGAATGGATCGGCGCTGTATTCTGTACGTACAGAATTATTCGGTACGTACAGTAGAAGCAGGGTCGGAAGTCTTGAGACTCCGCACTCCGCACTCCGCAGGACGCATCTCATGCCCGTGACGCAGATTGAAATTGCCCGCGAACTCCAGGTCAGCCAGGAGACGGTGTCGGCTGCGTTGCGTGGCGATCCTCGGTGCAAGGCATCGACGCGGAAGCAGGTGTTGGAAGCTGCGCAGCGGTTGGGGTATCGCCGGAATACGTTGGCAGCCGGGCTTCGCGGGGGACCGACGGCGTCGATCGGCGTGGTGTGGGGGTTCGGCGAAATGTGGACCGGCGATGCGGCCATCGGCTTAGACGTACTGAACCGTGCGCAACAAAAAGGTTTGGCCACGTATCAGGCGCAGCGTTCGCATGATCCGGCAGAGATGAAACGCCAGATTCAGAATCTGATTTCGCGTCGTGTGGATGCACTGGTCATCGAAGCAGTTGATCCGGCGGTTGATGACCCCCAGGTGGTGGCTTTGTTGAAGCAGGCGTCGGCGGTGATCTCGCTGGTGTCGCAGCTCAAGGACAATTGGCTGGGCGACCAGGTGGTGCACGATCGGGTACCGGTGATTCGACAGATCGTGGATCACTTTGTGGCCAGTGGTCGCGTGCGACCGGCGATCATGCTGGCCTCGGGCAACCAGAACAATCAGGCGAAGTTGAAAGTGTTCGTTGATCGTCTGCGTGAGCATGGCATCGCACATGATCCGTTGATCGAACTGCCGGTGCCAAAGACCCGCCTGGTGCATGGTTCGCCGGATTACCTGGAACGTTACGCCGAGGCGCTGAATGCGGCGCTGGATAGCGGCATGAATTTCGATGCGGTGCTGGGTATCAACGATACCGGTGCTCTGACGGTGATGAAGTTGTTGAAAGACCGGGGCGTGTCGGTGCCGAACGACGTGGCGGTGGTGGGGTTTAACAATCTGGATATCTGTCAGCTTTGGGACCCGATGTTGGCGAGCGTGGATCGGCGTCAATTGGCGGCGGCGGAAATCATCGAGCAGGTGTTGAGCGATCGCCTGGCGAACAACGAAGCGCCGTCACAACGGAAAACGATCGCGATGGAATTTCTCTGGCGCGCGTCGGCGGGTGGTCCGCCGAGTGCAACGCCTGAGTCGGAATAGAAAAAGAGAGAGCACCACATGTTGTGAGGCTTGGTGAGTTGACGATAAGCACGCATCATTTTTTTGGATCGAAAGGAGTACGGAAATGAATATGGCACGTACATTGGCATTGGGTTTGGCGCTTGGTGCAATGATGACGGCCGCAGCAGGCGCGGCGGTGATCGGCAACCCGGC
>JANQFT010000348.1 GCA_028277685.1 Phycisphaeraceae bacterium | reverse complement strand
GAACATGTGCAATGGCTCGGCGTTTCGGCGCGCGTGCCCGGCAACTGGCAGATCGTGCGGCACAGCCTGAACCCCGAGCGTGGGCGGCTCACGTTCATCGATAACACGCACCAGCGCATGCTCCTTTCATGGGCATCGTTGAAGAAGAACATCGACCTCGGCCAGGTGTTCAGCGACTATCGCAATCGCGATCGCGAAAACGATGAGTATTGCAAGTTCACCCCCTTAGAAGACATCGGCCCGTGGACCGCCTACCGCCGCACCGGTGAGCAACCCACCATCACCCGTGCGGCTTATGTCGACAAGCAAGTCAAACCCCTGCGCTGGATCGAACTGACCATTGACTGGCCCAATGGAGTCGATGAATCACTCGAGCAGGCGCTGCTGGAACATTGCTGTGTGGTGGATGAAGAAAATGAACCGCGCCGTACGGCCGCATTCAGAATGGATGTGGCGGTCAACCAGCCATGGAAGCTGACCAGCGTGGTTGCCAAACCCGCGGATATTACGTTCACGTATCAGCACCGTAAGTCGACGCTCACCGTGCAGCGGCTCGGCATGCTCGATGCCTGGTTTGACGGTGATGCGCATCAGTGGATACGCAAATCTGTACCGCGCCCGATCGAACAGTTCGATGCGCGAACCTTCGCCGGCCATGCCGCCACTCATGCGTGGAGTTGGGAATATGCCCGGCCGCTGGGTCGTCTGTTGGGCACGGTGCGTAAGCGGCAGGATGTGGTGTGGCAATGTGATCGCGACAAAGCGATGTATCGGGTCACGCTGCTTGCCCGGCCCCGCGCGAAGAAAGTCGCCTTGGAGGACATCGCGGTGCACTGTTGCGCCGCCATGGCATAACGCCAATGAAGTCGGATGTGATTGTCAATGCTGAACAGGCCCTCGCCGCCGTCCCCACGCCCAACCAGGCTGTGACCAGTTCGCGCAGTGCCGCCACCAAGCAGTTGATCGTCACCATCCCGCTGCGTAAGCCGCGTGTGCTCGTACCGCCGTTGTCATGGATCCTGCCGTTCCGCAAGGAACGTCGCGTCTCGCTCGACAAGTTGGGCGAAGAGGTTTACACCGCATGCGACGGCCGGCGCAGTGCTGCGGAAATCATCGAACAGTTTGCGAATCGTCATGATTTGAAATTCCACGAAGCGCGCATCCCTGTCATGCAGTACCTGCGTGATCTGATGCAGCGCGGCATCATCGTCCTGGTTGGCCGCGAAACGCCCCAAGGCGCAGGGAGTCACCGTTGAAACCGATTGTCGTCCAGAACCAGGCTCGCATGAGTCCCGCCCGATGTTTCGGGTTGACCGTCTCCGGCATCAGCTACCGGCTGTTCCGTTCATCGGTCACCGTGGTCATTCTCGCTTTGGCCGTCGCCTTTTTCACGCAGGTACTCGCCACCGAAATCATCGCGCACGAAACCCGACTGTCTGCCTATCAACAATTGAAAAACAAACGCCTCCTCGGCGAATGGGTCACCCGTCTGAATCGGCCCACCAGCAAGCCGCGTATTCGTCAGCAACTTGATGCGGGTGCGACAAACCATCTCGCCGAATTCTCTGCCTGGAGCGGAGCCACCGAAGCCGAACTCACCACCGCACGCACCATCGCATCCGACATGCAGGAAGTGGTCATCTACCTGCAAGACCTCAGCCCCACCAACCGGGCGGTGCTGATCGCCGATACCGAACCCGACGTCGCGATCCTCCAACTTACCAATCGTGAAAGCTTCGATCGTTTCCTGGCCAAGCTGGCCGACCTTCGTCTGCAGCCGCCGTTGGAAGATGAAGCCGCCTTCGAGCAACTGATGTTCGAGCAGGCCCCAGTGCTTTCCGCCATGATCGAACGCATCCGCGCCGGACATCGCAAAGCGATTCAGCAGGTGCGCAAGGCCGTCGACGGCCGCACCCCCCAGAGACTGCTGGCCGAGCAAGCCGATAACCTGCCCGCCATTTTGTCCAGCGCCGGCTTCAGTGTGGAAGTTGAATCGTTGGCCAGTCTCGCCACGCAGGCGCAGTACGAAATCGACCTGCAGTCGATCAACAAACCCCTGGGCGACCAGAAAGTGCGTCAGGCCATTCAAAAACGTCTGGGCATCGACCCGGTGGATATCAACAGCGCCACCATGTTGGATTGGCTGCGTAGCGCCGGCCGGGCGAATTGGTTGGCCGATCAATGGTCCACTGCGGACCAGGCCACCGCGTTGACAGGTGACCGTCTGCTGACCATCGCGAAGGAATACCGTCGTCAGCAGGATCTTCAAGCAGCGGTCGGCAACACGGCTCCCAAAGCCAGCGAAGGTGCGTTCACCATGGAAGGGGCAAAGGGTTGGCTTATTCTGTTGTCGTTCCTGGTGTGTACGGTGGGTGTGGCCAACGCGATGTTCATGTCGGTGACTGAACGCTTCACGGAAATCGCCACCATGAAATGCCTGGGCGCGCTCGACGGCACGCTCATGATGATGTTCCTGTTCGAAAGTGCATTGCAGGGATTGGTCGGCGCCATCATCGGTGTGGTGGTCGGATTGTTGCTGGCCCTGCTGCGCGGCATGGCTGATTTCGGCACCCTGATCTTCGGGTCGATTCCCATGGATCAGGTTGGCCTGGGGTTGGTGGCGGCCATCGTCGCCGGCCTCATCCTTGCGGTGGTTGCCGCCGTTGGCCCCGCGTACATGGCCGCACGACTTGCCCCCATGGAAGCGATGCGAGTGGACTAAATGGAAGATACACAAACCATCAACGCCGAAGCACCGGAGAAC
>JANQFT010000539.1 GCA_028277685.1 Phycisphaeraceae bacterium | reverse complement strand
CACCCGATGCCTGTCTGTTACCTGAGCCCTGCCGCCTGTGCCCGGTGACCCGCCCCCCCTGCTTCCCTTCCACCGGCATTGGGCCCCTTGATGGGGAGTATGTAGGTCCAGGCCTGCCCGGACAGACTCTCACTTCAGAAACACACGAAGCAACTCATCCCACGATGGACTGTGATGCTCCGCGCGACATTTCGCAGGATCACGGCCAGCGTGCCCGGTTTCAACGGCTTGTGCTCGGGCATCGTGATGTGGTGTTCGCCGGACTGCGTACAGGTCAGACGGATGTGGCTGCCGGTCTGGCGGGCGATCTGGTACCCGAGGCGACTCAAACGCCCCGCCAGGTCACGACCACCCAACCGTGTCATGCTGCACCGACCGGGCAGTGAACTCACCGGTGAGGTCTTCTTCGACGCTGAAGATGATCTCGGTCATGAGATTATTCTACCACACACACGATTCATCGTGATGACCACTTTGCCCTGTAAACGTGTCGTGTGCAGGTCGGGGCTTGCCCCGACATTGCCGAAAGCTTTGGGAACACGTCGGGGCAGACCCCGACTTACATCACTGGGATGGGGTTGAGAAGATAGGCAAAAGGCAGGTTAAGTTAGTGTTAAAAAATACGGTCCTACGCTAAGGAAATACTGCTTTCTCTTGACATCGCAATTTTCTGCAATATATTTGCATTGATCGCACTGTATCCGAACCGGATCACACATGCGGTCTTCCATCTGAGAGAGCGAGAGCCCAGGTTTTAGCCTGCACCCTGCGTTGTTCGTGCTGCGCGAGGGCATGCAGCCGGTATTCCGGGCGTTTTGTGTCGTCCTGGAGGGAGTTTAATTCATGTCTCGCTTTGCTTTAACCTTTGTGCTGGCCGCGGTTGTGTTGGTTTCTGCTTCTGTCACCCGGGCAAACATTCTGTATTCCACCCACACGCCGGATGACGCCCTGCTTGATTCCATGGCCCCACGCCAACTGGGCTACTTCTTCGGCAATGCATTCATTCAACTGGCTTGGTTCGGCGCGTTCGACGACGGCGTGGGAGGCACGCTGGCCCAACAGTATGGACCTAACACGACCAAAATCTGGTCGGTCGGCCCCATCATCACGCCCAACACCACCGGCGACTTGGGGCAGGTGAGCATTCCGCTCAGTACCACGGTGAACAACGGGCTGAAGATGGACGTGTTTGAATACACCGGCACGAACTCCGGCCATTACAGCAACATCGCGTTTTATGACCTCGTCGATTCCGCAACCGTCCCGGCCTCGCAACTGAATGGCGGCAAGGAATGGGTCACCTTCAACTTCGGTAAAGACAAACAACTCGAAGCGGGCAAAGAATACGCCTTCATGCTGGCGGTGAGCCGTACGACCGTCCAACAGGTTGCCCAGCTCGCTTACTGGCTGACACCGCATGGTGCCAGTACAGGCGTGAGGAACTTCGACCAGTTCTATCCCACCGAAACCGTTGTCCCTGACGGCCATCTGCCCAGCATCGGTGGGCTGACCGTGCTGTTCGGTGGTGGCGGTGCGCCGATTCACATCACGACCATTCCCGAACCGGCCACGATCGCGCTGGCAGGCCTTGGTGCGGCAATGATGATGCGCCGGCGACGCGCGTGATTTCCTCGTCATTGCCCCGCAGCATAATCATGAATATTCACTGATCGCCCGACAAATGTCGGGCGTTTTTCATCGGCAGGCCATTCGCGGCCCTAGGCCCGAGGCCCTTCGGACCTTACAATGCCTTGCTTATGCACGCTCTACGACACGAACGGCGGTACCTCATTCCCTTCCGTGCAACGCTGCTTCCGCAGATCTTTACCGATGTGCTGGTGATCGGCAGCGGTGTGGCCGGACTGCGCGCGGCGCTGGAAGCGGCTAATGGTGACAGTGATGTCATCTTGCTGTCGAAGGACAAGCTCGAACTATCCAACACCAGTTGGGCACAGGGCGGCATCGCAGGTGTATTCGATGCCGATGATAGTTTCGATGCCCACGTGACCAACACGCTCGACGCCGGCGCGGGGCTGTGCGATGAACCGGTCGTGCGGCAGATCGTGAATGAAGCGCCGCAGCGCATCGAGGAACTCGTACAGTTTGGCATGGCACTCGACCGCACGAGCAACGGTGACTACATGCTGGGCCGCGAAGGTGGACATACTGCACACCGTATCGTGCATGCGCATGGTGATGCGACCGGCAAAGAGTTGAGTCGTGCGTTGATCGGCACGGCAAATGAGCACGACCGCATCCGCCTGTTCGACCACTGCTTCGCGCTGGATCTGATTACCGAAGGTGAGGCGGGCACGCGTTGCCTGGGCGCAATCACGCATCACCCCAAGCACGGTTTGCAGATGATCTGGGCCAAAGCCACCATCATCGCCAGTGGCGGTTGCGGAAAAATCTACCGCGAAACCACCAACGCGCCCGTCGCCACCGGTGATGGTTTGGCCATGGCCTGGCGCGCTGGGGCTTCGCTGGCAGACGTGGAGTTTATGCAGTTCCATCCGACCACACTGTACGTAGCTGGCGCTTCGCGCACGCTTATTACCGAAGCGGTGCGGGGTGAGGGCGCTTACCTGGTCGATCGCGCTGGCAACCGGTTCATGGAAGGCGAGCATGAACTGGCGGAACTCGCTCCACGCGACATCGTGGCCAGGGCGATTCTGCGCCACCTTGAGTCCAGTCACGCCACCAACGTGTTCCTCGATGCGCGACACATCGAAGACGAACGGTTTGCCCAACGGTTCCCCAGCATCACCAGGCAACTGCAGCAGTTCCAGATCGATCCCGCGAAGGACCTGATTCCCATTCGCCCCAGTGCCCACTACCTGATCGGTGGGCTGTGGGTCGATGAAGGCTGCCGCACCAATGTGCCCGGCTTGTACGCCTGCGGTGAAGCGGCCTGCACCGGTTTGCACGGTGCAAATCGTCTGGCATCGAACAGCTTGCTTGAAGGATTAGTCTGCGGCGCAGCGGCAGGCGCGACCTGTCGCGAGATGTTCGACGAACCAGCCACCATGCCGATCAAAGTGGTCAGCGATGTGCCGCTTTCGGACCGCAGTGAGTTGGACATCGCGGACGTGCGTTCCTCCCTGCGCAGCGTGATGTGGCGGCATGTGGGCATCCAGCGCGATGGCGATCGCCTGCCCGAGGTAGCAGAGATGTTTGATTTCTGGGCGCGGTATACGCAGGATAAAATCTTCGACGAAAAGCCCGGCTGGGAAGTGCAGAACCAACTGACCATCGGTGCCTTGATGACCCGCGCCGCCCATTGGCGAGCCGAGAGCCGCGGCACCCATTATCGCGTCGATAAAATCGGCAGCGACGACCGTTTGCGTGCGCACGCCAAGTGGACCACCGGCGGCGAAGAACCCGAACTCGTTCCCGTAAGAGATGGAACGTAAGCAATCGATATTCATTCCCGTTTGAACCACAGAGGCACAGAGATTGAGACCATCGCTTGTCTCCTCTGCGTCTCTGCGCGTCTGCGGGTAATATGGCACTGACATCGGCCACCTTTTATTGCATGCAGTATGACTGAGAAACAGAACATCTGGGCGCCGTGGCGGATGGAGTACATCCGGGGAATCGATGCACCGGAAAATGACGGCGCGTGTTTTCTTTGCGAGGCCTGGGCGAAGCCGGATGAGGCGGCAGAGCGGTTGATCGTGCATCGTGACGAGCGCGGCATGATTCTACTGAACCGCTTCCCGTACACGAACGGCCATCTGCTGGTCGCACTCGGAGATCACATCCCCGATCTGCCGCAGTTGGAACCATCCCAACGCGCCGGTCTGATGGAACTGACCACCTTGGCCGAGCAACTGCTGCAAACCGCACTGAATCCGCAGGGCGTGAACATCGGCATGAACATCGGCCGATGCGCGGGGGCGGGTTTGCCTGGGCATCTGCACATCCACCTGGTGCCACGTTGGAATGGCGACACGAACTTCATGAGCGTGGTGGGCCAGGTACGGGTAATACCGCAATCGCTGGAAGCGATCCACGAAGAGCTTTGTGCAGTGTTGCCGAAGGTGTTGGGATAAGCAGACGCGGCAAGCCACGGCGCTCCATGATTGGCTTTTACCTTTTGCCCTCTGCCTTTTGCCTATAACATCCATTCATGGATGACATCCCATCACAACCCGGCACGGTATACCTGGTGGGCGCGGGACCGGGCGATCCTGAACTACTCACCATCAAGGGGCTGCGTCTGATCGACGCAGCCGAAGTCATCGTGTTCGACGCCCTGGTCAACCCTGCGCTGCTGGCTTACGCGCAGGAAGGCACGGAGTTGATTGACGCCGGCAAGCGGGCTGGTCGGGCGAAATTGTCGCAGGACGAAATCAACGAAGCGCTCGCACATCACGCCCAGCAAGGCAAGATGGTGGTACGATTGAAAGGTGGCGATCCCTACGTCTTCGGTCGCGGCAGCGAAGAAGCAATCTACCTGCATGAGCGCGGTATTCCGTGCGTGTCGGTACCGGGCATCACCGCGGGTATTGCGGCAGCGGCGTATGCCGGCATTCCCGCCACGCACGGAATACCGCGCTCATGCAGGTAGATTGCTTCTTCGCTGCCGCGACCGGAGACGTAGGGATCGCCACCTTTCAATCGTA
>JANQFT010000535.1 GCA_028277685.1 Phycisphaeraceae bacterium | reverse complement strand
CACCCGATGCCTGTCTGTTACCTGAGCCCTGCCGCCTGTGCCCGGTGACCCGCCCCCCCTGCTTCCCTTCCACCGGCATTGGGCCCCTTGATGGGGAGTGAGGAATTTTCGATTGTCGATTGCTCATGCAGCCAAATCGGCAATCAGCAATCGAAAATCGGCAACGCCCTGACATGGTGCGACACATGAACCAGATTTGTAACA
The DNA here is from genome assembly GCA_028277685.1 of Phycisphaeraceae bacterium. GTDB lineage: Bacteria > Planctomycetota > Phycisphaerae > Phycisphaerales > Zrk34 > JANQFT01. The sequence goes on along the minus strand of JANQFT010000535.1, from coordinate 5,599 downwards.
CGATCCTGAACAGGCGGATAGCGATGCGAGGGATGGGAAACACCCACTGTCAGACCCGAATTCCGGCAGGCGTGGCGCAAAGTCAACGGTTGCCGGATGTTCGACGCAACAGCATAAAACATGGGGGGAGGAAGGCTGGTTGCTGACGACAGGCTGTGCCGCGTTAATCGCTTGGCTGGTGCGTGCTCAGGTGAGGTTCATGGTCAGCAGGAACTCGGCGTTGGACTTGGTTTTGTCCAGTCGGCTGCGCAGCAGTTCCATCGCTTCGACCACGTTCATGTCGCTGAGTACCTTGCGGAGGCGATAGACCAGGTCGAGTTCACGCGGGTCGAGCAGCAGTTCCTCGCGGCGGGTGCCGGAGGCGGCGATGTCGATCGCGGGCCAGGTGCGGCGTTCGACCAGGCGGCGGTCGAGGTGGAGTTCACTGTTGCCGGTGCCTTTGAACTCTTCGAAAATCACCTCGTCCATCTTGCTGCCGGTGTCGACCAGCGCGGTGGCGAGGATGGTGAGCGAGCCACCGGTTTCGATGGCACGGGCACCGCCGAAGAATTTCTTGGGCTTCTGGAGAGCGTTGGCATCCACACCACCGGTGAGGATCTTGCCCGAGTGCGGCACTTCAGCGTTGTAAGCGCGGGCGAGGCGGGTGATCGAATCGAGCAGGATGACCACATCGTGACCGAATTCGACCATGCGTCGCGCCTTCTCGATGACCATGTCGGCCACCTGCACGTGACGGTCGGTCTGTTCATCGAACGTGGAGGCCACCACTTCCACATCATCCGGCGTATTGCGCCGGAAGTCGGTCACTTCTTCGGGGCGTTCATCGATCAGCAGCACGATGACGCGAATTTCCGGGTGATTCTTGATGATACCGTTGGCCATCTTCTGCAGCAGGATCGTCTTACCGGTACGCGGCGGCGCGACGATCAGACCACGCTGACCCTTGCCGATGGGCGTAACCAGATCGATCACGCGAGTTTCGATGGTGCTGGCATCGGTTTCAAGCAGGATGCGTTGTTCGGGGTGGAGCGGGGTTAGGTCTTCAAACCCGGTGAGGTCGTTCAGGCGGTCGGGGCTTTCACCGTTGATCGCATCGACGCGGAGCAGCGCAAAGTAGCGTTCAGCTTCTTTGGGTGGACGGATGGTGCCCTGCACGATGTGGCCGTTCTTCAAACCGAAGCGGCGAATCTGCGAGGGGCTGACGTAAATATCATCCGGGCACGGCAGGTAGGAGTATTCGGGGGAGCGAAGGAAGCCGAAGCCATCGGGCAGAATTTCGAGCACGCCGTCGCCATACATGAGGCCGGCCTTGCCGATGCGCTGCTTGATGATGCGGAAGATGAGTTCGTGCTTGTTGAGGCCGGTGTAATCTTCAACGCCTTCTTCGGTGGCGATTTTGTGCAGCTCGTTGACATCCTTCTTCTGAAGGTCAGCAACGTTCATCGAGCCTTTTTTGACGTTCTCGTATTTCTCTTGCGTGGCAGCGTCGTACTCGGCGACCTGCTTGCGCGAGAGCTTGGGCTTTTCGGTTTCGGCCGGCTTCTCAGGGGCATCGTTGGTGGTGCCGGATTTGACGGCCTCTTCCTCCCCGGGAGACGCGGCTTTTGCGATGGCGTCTTGCTGTTCTTCTGGGGTCGCCTTCTTGCGGCGGGTACGTTTCTTGGTGTTCGTCTTCGTCTTCGCCATCGGGTATGGCTCTCCTGGGTCGGTGATGGCTTTGTGGTAAATGGGAATGCGGCCAGTTGCAATGAGCCTCAGCATCGCAGATGCGGCCGATCGGGACGTCCCTATTCGCCAGGACGGGGGCGATTGCGTCGAAAGCCCGGGGGGAAGGTGGAATTATATCGTCAAATGAAAGGGCTTGGTGTGGCCCCGGGATCATCTTCAATTTGTATTCAGGATTCGGCTGAACACGTCGCGGACTTGCGCGAGGCATTCCGCTTCGCTGCCATTATTCTCGACCATATAATGGGCCAGTTCCAGCTTTTTATCAAGCGGAAGCTGGATTTTTTCGCGACGAAGCAGTTCGGCCTCATCCCAGCCACGGTTGGATTTCTGCCGGGCGATCCGCAAATGCCGGTCGGCCTTGATGAAAATGATGTGGTCGCACTGGTCGTTCCAGCCCACCTCAAACAGGAGCGGGGCATCGACGACGATAGCCGTGATTGCCGGGTTTTGGCGGGCATCGGCGATAATTTGATCGCGTTGTTCAGCAACCAGTGGGTGGATAAGCGTTTCGAGTTTCTGCCGATCGACCGGGTTTTCAAACACGCGCTGGGCAACGGCCACGCGGTCGGTTTGACCGTTGGCATCGAGCACGGCATCGCCCCACCAGTTAACCAATTGCCGGCGGACATCGGGCTGATCGAGCAGGGCCTTGGCGATGCCATCGGCATCCACCACAACCGCGCCCAGTTGCTCAAGCTGACGGGCGACGAGTGTTTTGCCAGCCCCAATGCCGCCGGCCACACCAATCACAGGTTTACGAGCAGACAAAGAAAAAGACTCCGGAAGACAGGGAAGCAACCTTCCCAGATCGTGCAGGAGCCATACGATAGCGACCGGCAGGAACGGGAGCAAACGAGCCCGGAAGTTGATCGGTGGATCGGTCATGATAGTATCGTTCATCCAAACCGGGTTACGTTACGTCGCGCAGCATCGCAACCCGGGTAAGCAAGCTCCCTTGTTCCCTGCCCCTTTGACGGTATCACCATGAAAGCAGTTTTATTCGATTTGGACGGTACGCTGGCCGACACACTGGCCGACATCGCCTTTGCGATGAACCGCACACTGAAAAGTTTTGATCAACCGACGCACCCGATCGATGCGTATCGCTACTTTGTGGGCGATGGTGTACGGACCTTGATCGAGCGCGCCCTGGCGGATGATCAGCAGCATCTGGTTCAGCCGGTGTTGGATGTGTACATGCCGTATCTGATGGAGCACGGCGCTGACCGTGCGGCGCTGTATCCGGGCATTGCGCAGATGCTCGACACTTTGGTTGAACGCGAGGTACCGATTGCCGTGTTGAGTAACAAGCCCCACGCCTCGGCATGCGAGGTGGTCATGGCATTGGCATCACAATGGAACTGGGCGGTAGTGCGTGGTCAGTTGGATAGCGAACCGCATAAGCCCGACCCGACGGGTGCGTTGGCCGTTGCGAAGAAGCTGAACATTGAACCGGCAGACTGTTTCTTTGTAGGCGATACGCGCGTCGACATGGAAACGGCCGTCAACGCCGGCATGTTCGGCGTGGGCTGCACGTGGGGCTTCCGCGATCGCGAAGAATTAGAAGAATACGGCGCGAAAGTGATTATTGACACGCCGAAGCAGTTGATCGATGTGGTATGTGGTATCTGATATGTGGTATGTGGTATGTGGTATGTGGTATGTGGTATGTGGTATGTGGTATGTGGTTCTACATATTACATATCACATAAGCCAAACACGTTGTCGAACACATTCCCACAGAACCCTTCATCGCCGGACGTGATAACGAATACCACCCACAGTTCATTTCATCAATGTGTTTCGGAATTTCCCCGACAGCGCCGATGTGTATGTGCTCAGTCATCGGCCTACCCCACCGGGTACCGCGACTGGGTGCAACGGCGATCACCAAATCGGCAAATCACAAAATCGCCAAATACTGCGGCTTCTTCCCTTCCAGCACCTTCACCACATCCTTGACTACCCAGCTCATGTTGGCCATCGCTTCAGGTGTGCGGCTGGCCAGGTGCGGAAGCAACTTCACGTTGTCGATGCCGAACAACGGGTAATCATCAGGCGGGGGCTCGGGGTCGTGAACATCGAGATAAGCAATCGCGCCATGCTTCGCATTTGCTTTCGTCCACACTGCCAGTGCATCGTTATCGATCAGCATGCCGCGAGCGGCGTTGATGAACACACAGTTATTCTTCAGTTGTGCGAACACGTCGGCATTCAGCAGGTGTTTGTTTTCAGCGCGGCCGTCGGTGTGGATAGTGAGGATGTCGCTCTCGGCGTAGAGCGTGGCCTTGTCGACAAACTCACTGGTGTCATCGTCCGGCAGGTTTAACTGACGATGCGTCAGCAAATCGTTGTACAGCACGCGCATACCAATCGCATGCGCCACCTGTGCGATGCGGCGCCCGATGCGACCCATGCCGAGGATGCCGAGCACCATGCCGTCAAGCTGTCTGCCGATGTACATTTTTCGGTATTCATGAAACTTCGGCGGCGGGGCATATTGATCCATCACGAAACGCGGTCGCACGGCATCGAGAATCAGACCGTTCACGTACTCTACCACCGCCTGCGTGTTGGCATCGGGGGTATAGACGACTTTCACATCACGCTTCGCGCATGCATCAAGATCGATGTTGTCCAACCCAACCCCAGCCCGCCCCACCACTTTCAACTTCGGTGCGGCTTTGAGCAGCTTGTCGTCCACAATGGTGTAAGTGCGCACCACCAAACCCTCGGCGGCCTTCAGCTCCTTACGCAACGCCGCGGAATCTTCATGGGGTTGGCGCACCAGATTCACCTGTCGATCGAGCCAGTTGTAGGCTTCTTCATCGAGGTGTTCAGACAATACAACTTTGGGAGATTGTTTAGCCATACGTCCGTTTAATGTTAACCACCAAGGCACCGAGAACACCAAAGTATCAGAATGAGACTATTCGTTTCTCTTGATGACCTTGGTGCCTTGGTGGTTCAAATGCCACTGATGCGAAGTTTCATCAAACGTCAGGTTACGTCGATTGATCAGGTACCACGCACGGAGCACATCCACCTGGAACTGTTGAACGCGCGGATCGGCCTGCACATCGAATGGCGGTGCCCCCGGAAGATAACGTTCGAGAAGATAGACGAAACGGTCGTCGGCCAGAAGCTGGCGCATGTGACCGGTGTCACCACCGAAGACGTTGAACAGATCATCGAGCGCCTCGATCTGCCCCGCGTGAATCAACGCCCAGCGCACGGTGGATTCGGGCATGGTCGGGCGGGTGAGCAATGCTGGTGCCTGGCCAACAAAGTCCGGCTGCTCGCCCATCATCATCAGGGCAAGCAGGAGATGCTGGCGGACCAACCAAACCGTTTCACGTTCAAGTCGCTTACGCAAACGTTCGGGGTTGCCGTCGCAGATCGCTGCGAGCAACGCGCCACTCATGCGGTATTCATCGGTGAATTGGCGGAGCAAGCGGTCGACCAGTTGATCATTGGTTGCCGCTTCGAAACGATCGGCTGCCACCAGGCACGCAGCGTGCCGTACGCCAGGTTTATTGCTGGCAAAAGCGGAGAACAGATCGTCGGACGTCAGCGATGTCGATACACGCACTGCATGAACACGAATCAGGTCGGGCATGTCGAGGTGCGTCTCAACATCAACGCTGCGTGCGGGGAGATTTTCAAACACGGCCAACTGCCGCCATTGCCTGTTTGCGGTGTCAGTCCATTGCGGCACGCCGATTTCTGCGCGGACGCGTTCGTCTTCAACATAGTACGGAGCCAGGCGACTGGCTGCGGCGGCAGCGACGCGGTCGGCATCAGGCTCATCGCGGGCGGAGCGATAGACCATGGCCAATTGCATCAGCGCGCCTTCGCGCATGCCGGGGAT
>JANQFT010000517.1 GCA_028277685.1 Phycisphaeraceae bacterium | reverse complement strand
CCGCCAGGTCGAGTGAAAGCAGCGCCAGCCGAATGCGCGGCACCGCGCCACTGGCCGTGTCGTAACGATGCATCCACGCGCCCAGGGCGCGATCGACTTTGGCCAACATCGCCATGCGCAGACCAAGGAACGCCAACGGTGATTCACCTTCCGACTTATCCGCCAACGACATCGCCCAAGGCCCCACCGCCATGAAGCGATAACGTTCAGCCGACTGCAACAACAACGCGCACACCTTGTCGCGATTGGGCGTGGTATCCGAAGCCACTTCATCCAATGCCTCGACTGCATTGGCGCGACCGAGTTGCAGCAGCACCATGGCCGCCATGCCACGCAAGGCCGGGTTGTCGGATTTATAGGCTTCGTCCAGCAGTGAGGCGTTGACCTTCTGCCCTTCAGAAACGAGTTTGGCCGCCACGATCACCCGCACCGAATCATCCAGGCCCGGCCAACCCATCAGTTGCTTGGCATCATCGAGGGTGAGCAATTCGCCATCGATGGCCGCAGACACAAGCTGCGCCTGCATGGCGGCATCTTTCAGGTCGGCCACCAAGGCAAGGTCGAGGCGTTTGTTGCCGGAGATTTCCGCCAGCGCGAGGATGCCGTGCAGTTTCATTTCCGGATGACTGCGCTGCACAAGCTCGCTGAACAGCGGCTCGAGTTGGGGGTCATCCATCTGCCGCAGGGCACGCAGCAAGACGTTGTGAAAACTGTTGGGATGAACGAGCGTGGCCTTCTTCAACAGCCACGTCGCCTGCTCGGCAGCATCGTCCGCCCCGGTGGACGTGCCGGTCAACATCACCACGATCAACAATGCAGCAAGTAAGCGTCGTACCATGATGGCCCATTCTACGGCAAGGGAGGGAGGGGAGCCATAGGGCAAGTACGGAGTGCGGAATGATGAATGTTGTCGCTGCGGCGTCCGCGCCGCAGCACACTCACGCTGCGCGGTTGACCGCCTGCACCACCGACTGGCGGAGCTGATCAATCAGTTGATCGATTGGCAGGCTGGCCGAGTCCGGCGTGGGTTTGACGGTTTGCCTTGTGGTGAGTTGTTTGGTGATGCGCTGGTCGGCGGTGACGATGGTGGAGTGGTTCTTGCGACCCATTTCCCGGGCGATGTCGGGGTAGCTGAGTGTGGTCATCTGCCGGGCTAGGTGAATCGTCAGCGATCTTGCCAGCACCACACGTTGTTGACGCCCCGAGCCGAGGATGGCCGCGGTGGGCACGTTCAACTCCCGACTGACCGTTTCCACGATGTGACCAAACCGCACCGGACGACGCGGCTTGCTCGAATGCACCGGAGCGAACAATTGGTTGAGCAACGCATGGCCGATGGGCTGATGACTGTGTGCTTCATCACGCAGCAGCGCGGCCATGGCGTTGAGGCGCGTCATCGCCCCTTCCAATTCGCGCACACTGCCGGTGCAGCGCTCGGCCAAGGTATCGATGGCTGAATCCACCACGTGCATGCCGCGACGTTGGGCGATCGCACGGATGATCTGCGCCCGCATCATCGCATCGGGTTGACCGACTTCCGCCACCATGCCGCGCACGAATCGGCTGACCAGCGCTTCGCTGAACTCACGGATGTGCGTGGGGTGGGCGTCGCTGGCCATCACCAGTTTCGAACCCCGCAGGTCGATCGCGTTGAAGGTGTGCAGGAATTCAGATTGCGTGGCGCTTTTGCGGGACATGAACTGAACATCGTCCACCACCAGCAAATCGACCTTGCGCAGCTTGCGGCGAAACGCCTCCAGCCGATTCATGCGCACGGCGGTGATGTAATCGTTGGTGAATTGTTCAGCGGTAACGTACATCCATTCGGCCGACGGATTGGCGGCGATGAAGCGTTGACACAGCCCCTGCAGCAGATGCGTTTTACCCAGGCCGCATCCACCGTGGATGAACAACGGGTTGATTTCACTGCGCGCTTCATCCACCAGACGGCACACACTGTTGAACGCCAACTCGTTCGACTTGCCCACGACGAAGTCGTTCAGCGAATGACGCAACTGCGGCAAGGGTGCGGTGCGCGGCGCAATGGGATTCGTGCGGGGTTGAACTGTGGTTTTCGATTTGGGCCTGGGAACATCCAGGTCCTGATCGACGTGAATCTCCAGCGCCACCGGCCTGCCCAGTTCCGCCCGAGCGGCTTCGTCGATGGTCTGACGATGATGACGGTTGATCCAATCGGCGACGAACCGATTGGGGGCAGCAAGTTTCAGTTGGTCGCCGCGACAGTGCAGTCGGGCCGATCCAAACCAGAGTTGGTAGTTGCGTTCTCCGACGACATCTTTCAGTCGCTCGGCAATGCGCGTACCGATAGCATCCAGCGTATGGCGTGTGGTCACTTCGTACCTCGTAAGCAGGCAAAAGCCCGACCGGAAAGCAGTACCCGCCGCAGAGGCTCATTCTCCTCCTGCGGCACAATGCGTGG
>JANQFT010000113.1 GCA_028277685.1 Phycisphaeraceae bacterium | reverse complement strand
CAGGCCACCGCGCCGCCACGCAGTACCTGATGGCGGCCGTGCATGGTGACCTGGATGCCGAGCGCCTCGCCCACTACCGCGAAGCTGATTCGCACCTGCCTGGTCACCCGGAACGCGACTTCGCGCCTGGTGTAAAAATCAGCAGTGGTCGCTTGGGTCACATGTGGCCGTATGTGAACGGCATCGCCCTGGCCAACCCGGACAAAATCGTGTTCTGCCTTGGCTCTGACGGTTCGCAACAGGAAGGTAACGATGCCGAAGCCGCGCGCCTGGCTGTGGCGAAGAAGCTCAACGTCAAACTCGTCATCGACGACAACGATGTGACCATCGCCGGCCACCCATCTGATTACCTGGAAGGTTACTCCGTCGAGAAAACACTCACCGGCCACGGCCTTGCATGCTGCAACTGTGATGGTGAAGACATCGACGCCTTGTTCGCGCAGCTTCGCGCCGCCGTCACCACCGATGGCCCCGTCGCCGTCATGGCCCGTCGCAAGATGTGCCCCGGTGTGGATGGCCTCGAGGGTAACCCCAAAGGGCACGATGTGATCAGCGTGGACGTGGCGGTTGACTACCTCACCCAACGTGGGCAAACCGCCGCAGTGGAATATCTTCAGTCACTCACCAAATCAAAACACGATTACGACTTCCGGGGGGTGGGCGACAAGCTCGGCTCCAATCGTAACGTGTTCGGCGATGCGATCAATGAAGTGCTCGACGGCCTGAGCGAAGCCGAGAAAAAGAACGTCGTCGTGATCGACTCCGACCTTGAAGGCTCGTGCGGTTTGGCCACCATTCGCAAGCAGCACCCCGAAGTGTTCGTGCGCGGCGGCATCATGGAACGCGGCAACCTGAGTGCTGCGGCCGGCTTCGGCTACGCCCCCGGAAAACAGGGCATCTTTGCGACGTTCTCGGCATTTCTCGAAATGTGCCTCAGCGAAATCACCATGGCGCGACTCAACAAGAGCAATTTGCTGTGCCACTTCTCGCACGCCGGCGTGGACGACATGGCTGACAACACCTGCCACTTCGGCCTGAATAACCTGTTCGCCGACAACGGCCTCGATGAAGACGAAACCCCCACCCGCCTCTACTTCCCCGCCGATGCGGCACAGATGACCGCCGTAGTAAAAGCGGTGTTCAACGATCCCGGTTTGCGATTCGTGTTCAGCACCCGCAGCAAGACGCCCAACATCCTCACCGCAGACGGCAAGGATTTCTACGGCGAAGGTTACACCTTCACCCCCGGCAAGGATGAAGTGATCCGCGAAGGAAGCGATGGCACTATCGTCGCCACCGGTGATTGCGTCTACCGTGCGCTCGATGCGGTGGAACGTCTGGCCGAGGAAGGCATCAAGCTCACGCTCATCAACAAAGTCACGTTGAACGTGGTAGATGAAGATGCCCTGGCGAAGATCGGCGCCAGTCCGTTCGTGTTGACCGTCGAATCGCTGAGTCGTCGCAACGGCCTGGGCAGTCGCATGGGCACGTGGCTGATCGAACGCGGCCACACCCCGAAGTTCGCCCGCCTCGGCACCCACAAGGAAGGCTGCGGCGGCCTGCACGAACACTTCTATCACCAGGGCATTGATCCGCAGTCGATCATCGCCAAGGTGAAGGAACTGGCGTAAGACGAAAAGTATCCGTGGTGGCAGCGCGGCTGGCGCTGCCACCACGGTTCAATTGACTCATCACATCATCAGGCTGCGCGACGTCGCCGCGTGATCAGGCCCACACCACCCATCGCAGCAAGCACCAGGGTGGCCGGCTCGGGGATTGCGGTATTTGTGAAGCCCCAACGCACACCACCGTAGAAGGTGATCAGCCCGGGGTTGGGGGTGTTGTTGGCGTTCAAGCCCGGACCACTGACCAGCATCAATTCGGCGATCCAGTTGTGGTCGTTGGCCGTATCGATGCGACCGGGGAAATCGTAGAAATCACCCGTGCCCGCACCAGTGACCGCCGCACCACCATCATCGTAATAAGGGGAGCGTTCACCGGGGCTGAAGGGATTGTCCACTTCAAACTCCTCGGTGCCGTGGCCCTGATCACCCCCGGCGTCGGTGATGGCGTGGTTATTCTTGATCACCTGAATCCAGTGCAGGTTGGTCGTCGGATCGCCCACGCCGCCGATGTACTCCAGGTGAAACTCCACCCCCACACGGCCCGGCGTGCCCTGCACGTCGTACGTGCGCACCAGCAGGCTGTCGTCAGTCAGCTCATTGACCGCACTGGCGTAGCTCCAACCGTCGGCCACTTTGTATTCATCCGCCAACACATCGAAAAAGCTTTGCGTGAAACCACGAATGTATTCCACGTGCACCGGTGCGGTGTTGGCGGTACCGTCTGTCTTCGGACCGGGTGGGTCGTAGGTGTCTTCTGCATCGTAGAGCCCACTGGTGGTGGGTGTACCCCCGGCGAAGTTCAAGACGAATGACTGCAAGTCAACCTTCAATGGATCAGCCGTTGCCACCGATGTGAGCAGAGCCGTCGCCAACAAGACCACCCAAACCAGACGAGTGCGAAGTGAATCCAACATACGAATCTCCTTTCGGATCCCGATGATCGTGGAAACGATCACCACGGCTTGTGGACGATCCGATCACCATGACATGCCCGATCGGTACGCATGTACCCATCAAGACGAACGCCTATGCAGCGTTCAACGGATCGCATCACTCTCGTCTCTGGTTTCCCAGCCCCACGTTGAATTGGTGTGGCCTCATCGGTACGGATGACATGGTCTGCCTTACTGAACACCCCTGTTCGAGGCCCACATCAACAAGTATTGCATATTGATTGCATACGACAAGTTAATTTTCGCATTATCGGAAACTAAGCTGGCCCGCAATCTGTCGGAACTTCTTTTTCTTGCCCGTACAGGCTGGTTGAATAATCACCTGGCCGGCTGCACGCGGTACTTGCGGGGTGTGGTACCGTAGCGTCTGCCGAAGGTGCGGTAGAAGTAGCTGAGGTTGGCGAAGCCGGAATCGTGGGCGACGTCGATGATCTCACGGTTGGTCTGCCGTAGTAACCGGGCAGCGCGGTCGAGACGAATGTGCAACACCAGGTCGGTCATCGTCATGTGATAGTGTTCGCGCACCATGCGGTTGACGTGCTCGCGGCAGCGGCCGGCCAATTCAACAAACCCCTGCACACCGACACTCAAATCTTCCGACTCGGCGAACGCATCCACCGCATCACTTAGCCAGGCAGGCGTGGGCTTTTCCGCGCGCACGGCTGCGGGTGGATGTAGCATGCGAATCAAACTGCCCATCAGCCAATCGACATCCAGCTTGCGTTCCACATCACCGGGCAACATGGCAACTTGCTCGTTCAAGTATGCAACCTGTGAAGCGCTGAGTTTTGTGCGATACGGCATCGGTCCATCGCGCCAGGGCCAGAACGAAAGCTCCTTCGCGTAACGTTGCCGCAGCATACGCTCCGCAGGATTGCT
>JANQFT010000480.1 GCA_028277685.1 Phycisphaeraceae bacterium | reverse complement strand
CCGCTCCGGTGTTCAGGGCGTTGGGTTCGGGTTCAAAGTAACCGGTACAAAGCTCGCAGTAACCGCACATGGCGTAAGCGTGTACGCACTTGACCGCACTTTCTTCCAACACACAGGTGGTCGCACACTTGCCGCACTGAATGCATTTGTGCGGATCGACCTGCCAGACGTATTCACCTTCGCGCATGCGACTGGCTAGCCCCCCTGTTACGCCAGCCAAACCCAGCAGAGCGGTGATGCGCACGCCAGTGCGGAGCAGGTTACGACGGGTTGTGGTGGGTTGGTCTTTCATGAGTTATGCGAGGCCTTAAATTTCACCCTCACCCCGGCCCTCTCCCTTGAAGGGAGAGGGGGAAGAACGTTTGTAACTCAAGGCTGCGGGCAGGCCGCAACCATTCACGACACCGCAACCACGGCATATACCTTTGTTGATGCAAGGCGCTTCGGCAACAGGGTTACGACGCGCCACCAGCAGTGCGGTGGTGATACTCACGCCACCCAGCAGTGCAGCGCGCACGACGGTGCGGTAAAACGCGCGGCGGGAGATGTTGCACTTCTCATCACGCATCATGCATCGCTCTTTTCCCGGTATGCCACCAGTTCGCCATTCACCGGATTCAATACCAGCACGCGTTGATCAGTATCCACCGCCACCAGCGGCCCACCGCGCAGCGAGGCAGGCGTGCTGACTTTCAAGGCATTCGCATCCACATCGAACGCTTCGCAACCGGCGACCACGCATTCGAACTCACCCGTGCGGCTGTATCGTTTCACGCGCGGCAAGCCCTTCTCCGCTGTGATGAAGCGGCCGTCGGCCAGCATGGCGAAGTGAACGGGATTACAGCACCCACAGAACCCTTTGATGCCCATCGACGCAACGCCCCACTGCTGTTGCTTGCGAAGTTTGAAGTCGTACGCTTCGAGCCGATGCTTACCCGTGTGCGCCACCCAGAGCAGGTCTTCATTGGGATCGAGTACACAATCGAAGAACGGGCTGGGAATGTGGAAGCCATCGACCTGGTTGATGAGCTTGCCTTCACGATCGTAGTGCCACAGCGTGCGGTTGCCGGCATCGGTGATGAAGACGTGATTGTTATGTACTGCCAGGGCTGTGAGATGCGGCGATCCCTTTTCAATCGACCAACGCGCGAGTACCTCTCCTGACTTATCGTGCATAGTGACCTGTGATTTGCTTGCTGTACAAACGGTGCGATCGGCAAGAATGACGAACGCCAGGCCATACACTGGAATTGCCAAATAATTAGCCAATGTCCCATTTGAGTGGATCTGTTGAATCTGTTTACTTATGCATTGCTGCTGTAGAACCCAAATGGTGCCGTTGGCATCAACGTGCAGATTAATCCCCCGCTGCATGTCGTAATGATCGATCAGCACTGTATGCGGTCGATAACCAACCAACCTGGGATCAGTCTGCGCCAGTTTCGAAATGTCATACTGAAACCGATCACCCAGCCCGCTACCTTCAGTTGATTGATCACGATCGCCGCAGCCCGGAAGGATCGCGCTGATGCTGAGCGCACCGGCAGCGCCTGCGGTCATCTGGACGAAGTCGCGTCGTGAAATTGGCAGTATCGGGTCGGGCATGGATCCGGTCCCCTGATCTTCATCACCCGCCATCCCCACCTAAACACAAGGGCAAGCACACGCTTGCCCAGCCACGGCTCGCCCCCACCAGCCCCCCACCACCTAACCGGATGTGACTATCCATTTTACGGTCGCTCATTGGGTGGGGTCAACGAGTTTTGAATCTTGCGCGTGTGATCCATCGCTCAGATACATCGCGGAGGACACGGAGACATAGAGGCACGGAGCAATACGTTTGCTTTTTGTGCGACCACCCAATCGCATCCTCCGTGTCTCCGTGCCTCTGCGCCCTCTATGATTCAGTCACCAGAAACGCCCACATCCACGCAAACCATCCGCGTCAGGTCGCGCAGGATCAGGCGATCGCCCACCAACGCCATGGGGCCCCAGGCATCATGCCCCTTTTCTAGAATCTTCGCGTGAGTCAACTGGCGATACGACGAGGCATTCAGATCCACCAACGTCAACTTCGCCCCAT
>JANQFT010000446.1 GCA_028277685.1 Phycisphaeraceae bacterium | reverse complement strand
TGCGCGCGGCTGCTTCGTCAGTACGCCGAGCATGTCGGGTTGCCGGCTGACTATTCGATCTACGACACGGCCGACCAGAAGAAAGCCGTGCGCGAAGCGATGACCGAACTCGACATCAACACAAAAAACTTTCCGCCGGACGGCGCACTGCACGCCATCAGCAATGCGAAGAATGAATTGATCGGTGCGGATAGTTTTGCCGCGGGCGCTGCGAACTTCTACGACAAAACAATCGCGCGTGTTTATACCAAGTACCAGCAGATACTCACCCGGAACAAGGCGATGGACTTCGATGACCTGCTGATGAAGTTTGCCGACCTGCTGCGTCGTAATGAAGCAGTGCGTACGGAACTGCAGCAGCGATTCGGTTACGTGCTGATCGATGAATATCAGGACACCAACCACGCGCAGTTTGCGATCGCGCAGGCGTTGTGTGCCACGCATCGCAACCTGTGTGTGGTGGGCGATCCCGACCAATCGATCTATGGTTGGCGTGGGGCGAACATTCGCAACATTCTTGAATTCGAACAACACTTTCCCGGTGCGACGGTGGTGGCGTTGGGTCAAAACTGGCGGAGCACCCCGCAGATTCTCGAAGCGGCGGATGCGCTGATCCAGAACAACAAGCAACGTCGACACAAACCGCTGTTCACGAGTAACGCCCCCGGAAATGAAATTCAACTGGTTCATGCCGCAGACGAAGAGCACGAAGCGGAGCTTGTCGTGGAGTTCCTGCGCAAGTTCGCTGAGTCAAACGAAGACAACCCTGACTTCCGGGGGTTCAACGACATGGCCATCTTCTATCGGGTGAATGCATTGAGTCGCGCGATGGAGGAAGTGCTCATGCGTTCGAGCATCCCCTACCAGGTGGCGCGCGGCACGGCGTTCTACGATCGCAAAGAAATCAAAGACACCATCGCCTACCTGAAAGTGCTGATGAACCCGGCTGACCAAGTGGCGCTGGAGCGTATCATCAACACACCCACACGCGGTATCGGAAAAACAAGCATCGAACACGTCATCGCCCTCGCGGGCGCAAACGGTATGACAATGTGGGATGCAATGGCTGACCCACGTGCACTCGAACAACTCACCGCCCGTGCCGCCAACAGCGTGCGTAAGTTCCGTGGCATGTTCAATGAATGGCACGATAAAGTTTCCACCGGCGGCAATGCGATGTTCACGATGCTCACCAGAGATGTGATCGAAATGATCATCCAGGAGTCCAGCCTCGAAGCGCACTACAAGAAAGATGATGAGGACAAACTGGCCAACCTGTACGAACTGGTAACCGCCGCCCAACGCTTCGATGAAGAATACGGCGAGCAGGATGCCTCACTCATCCAACGCCTGCGCGATTACCTTGAAGCTGTCGCACTTGTGTCGGATGTCGATGCAGTGGATACCAAGAAGGGTGCCGTCACGTTGATGACACTGCATGCCGCGAAGGGGTTAGAGTTTGGGGCTGTTGCGATGATCGGTTTGGAAGAAGGCCTACTCCCCCACAGCCGCAGTTTGGATGACCCGAATGAGATGGAAGAAGAGCGTCGCCTGTGTTTCGTCGGCATCACACGTGCCTGCAAGCAACTGATGATGAGCCACGCCCGCTACCGCGCCACCCGCGGCTACCGCGAACGCACAATCCCATCACAGTTCCTCAACGAACTTCCCCCGGAAGTGATCGATGACAAGGACCTGACCCACGAACGCGAGTTTGATCAAACTTGGAGCTCGGAATTCGGAACTCGGAACGCCGGATACAATTCCGCACTCCGCCCTTCACATTCCGCACTTCCGCAGGGCTGCGTCGTCCGCCATCCCCAATTCGGCCTGGGCGTGGTGCAAAACGTCTCCGGCACCGGCGACACCGCCCGCGCCAAGGTTAAATTCAACACCGTGGGCATCAAAACCCTGATCCTCGAATACGCGCGGCTGGAGAAGGTGAGTGATTAGTTTTTCCTCCCCGCAGGCTTCGAAGCCGCAATGTCATCACAAATCCTCCGCGTAGCCAATATCACTGCTTCAGATCCGTATTTTTCCCGTAGATCCACAACTTGCTGAAGAAATTGATTTGCACGATTTCCAAAGGGCGGGCAAACATCAGAGCGACATATATGGCCAACACCATCTGCCAAGAATTGTCGTGCTGCACTGCGCCAAACTTCTGAGAAATTCTGATCGATCGCATTGCCTAAAGGCGACCCACCTGGCATGGTATTGTGATCACATAAATACACATCGCCATTCGAGCCTATGGTCGACATGAAATGCTGAAAATGGCATCCATCACTGCATTGCCATTTCGAGTATGAAGCTTGCTCAATATCTTCTCGAGAATGGATAGGGTAAACCGTAAACGCTGGGGGTTCGTGGAAATCATTCACAGTGCGATCAATTTGTTCGTACGCAACATCCAGCACGCCATCTGACCTCAGATCATGCTCCCCAACGATGTCACATTTGAAACGGATCATATCCGCACCTGCATGCTTCACGTCTCTCGTGGCATCATAGATTTCAAAGTGATTCCCCGGTACCACGACATACCCGATATTTATTTTAACAGACCGTCCACGATTATCTCGCGTTTCTCGCAACCCATTGATGTTTGCGAGCACCTGGTGATACATTCGAGCATCATAGTTTTCTGATCGCCGAATCTTCATGGATGGGAATGACATTGGACCACCATCCAAACTAACATGCACGTAGTCCAAGTTGGCAACCGTTTGCCAAGTGTCTTTTGTTAGAAGCACGCCATTCGTAAACAATCCAACACGTAAGCCTGCACCAACAAAACGTTGAATGGCTTTGATGGTTGCGGCCTTGCGCACCAGCGGCTCGCCGATAAAACCTGAAAACTTGACGGTCTCAATGCCCAAACCATTCACGCGGTAATCAAGAATTCCATCCACAATCCGATCAACGTTTTCTTCATTGATAGCATTGGGCAAGTTCAGAACCTGTTTCTTACGCTGTACCTCGGCCCCAATACACCAAGAGCACTCAAGATTACAGCTACTACTCATCTGAATTTCGGCCTCAAAGGGAGGAAACTCATCCCCTCGAATGAACGCCTCAACATAATCTGACCGTTCTGCGAGCAAGTACCTTTCGGTATTGAAGCGTGAGTCATCTTGAGTATCAACATGATCGCGCAACTGCTTATATGCCAGATCCACCTTATCTTTGACCGTGAGCATACAAGTCCTCCCTATAAGTTGTATGTGTTTGGATCCCGCTCGTGACTGATATCCGATCTTATCGGAGCACCACACAACGATAATAATGGTGCGCCGGATAACGAATGAACGTAATTATAACATCACAGACCAACAACATTCATTGCTGATCTCGTTCCATCTTCAAATTAACTGTGTGAGCTGGTGTCAGGACTTCAAAAAAAGATGAACATGAATTCCCGGCCAGACGAAAAGCCTATCTCAATGTACATCCAGCTTTGCGCCGCATCACCATCAACCCCACCGCGCCAAGTAATCCCATCGTCGCCGGTTCGGGCACGTAGATCAAGTCGAGGTTGTTTTGGAAGTCGGCTTCGGTGAACAAACCATCGTAGAGGGCGATTTCGTCGATGTCGCCGTGCAAGGCCTGGTTGGGTACACCGATGTTGTTCAAAATACCAATGCCAAGCACGTAGTTGTTTACGAACGTGCCGCCCTCAATGGCGTTGCTGGCCACCTGCGTGAGCGTGGTTTCGCCATCGCTGAGGTTCGCCGCCCACGTGTTGACGCGTGTGTTGCTGCCGGTGATTTCGAGCGTGACCGCGATGTAGTACCAGTCAGTCGTGTCGTAGTTGCTGATGATAGTGTTGCGGTTGCCGGTGAAGCTGTTGCCGCTGACGTTCACCAGATCATCCGATGTGCCTGGCTCGCCGACCTGCATGGCGAAGTAGTTGCGTTGGTTGGTTGATGAGCGTGTGCCGGCGACGTAGCCGTAGTCATTGTCCGGCAAGCCGCGGGTCCGCACGATCGCTTCGAACGAAACACTGCTGGGCATGTTGACGGCCGAACCGGTGAAGAAGGCGGCACCGTTGTCATCATTGATGTGATGCGGGGTGACGGCCTGGGTGGTGGCGTCGAAGCCGGTGCCGTAGGCGATGCTGGCTGCGTTGCCGTTGCCTTGGGTAACGGTAATCAAATCATTCGACCCCACGCCATCGGCCTGACGTGTGGCGGCGGAATCACCCTCAAAACTGTACATCGCGAATGCACTGGGGTTGGCCAGCACGCTATCGCGGTAATCAACCACCGCTGCGGATGCAGTGATGCTGGTCAATGCAATCGTCAAAACAATAAGTAGCGAGAATTTCACGTGGTTACTCTCTACAGGATATGGATACAACTTCCTCAACCCCAATGAGTAAAAGATACCTCACACATACGCGCAAGCAAGAAAACCGTGTTGAAATCCCGGTATTTCACCAGCAAGCGGATTGATGCAATGATGTCCACGCATATTACCGGCCCACGGCGAACCGTCCTGATTGTTACCCCTTGTATCCGGTTTGGGTTTCCCCTAAACTACCGCCTTCCCGGGTGAAGCCGACCGCGATGTTCGGCTGTTGGCGGGTTGATGCACCCGGCAAGAACCCAGGGAACCCCGCATGAAGCAGCCCGCACCTCGAAAGTGCCACGGCCCCAAAACTGCCCGCCAGCCAGGAGAATCACCATGCCTCTAATGACCACCAAACCGATGTTCGACCTTGCCTATGACGGCGGATTCGCCATCGGCGCATTCAACGTCAACAACATGGAAATCACGCAGGGCATCATTGAAGCCTGCGCCAGCGAGCAAGCCCCGCTCATCCTCCAAATTTCCAAAGGCGCCCGCGCTTACGCCAACATGGCTTACCTGCGTGCCCTGATCAACTGTGCTGTTTCCGAACACCCCGAACTGCCCATCGCCATCCACCTCGACCACGGTGACACGGTCGATCTGGTCAACACCTGCATCGAAGACGGCTTCACCAGTGTGATGATCGACGGCTCGCATCATCCTTATGATGAGAACGTCAGCCTGACCAAGGCTGCCGTCGACGCCGCCCACGCCAAGGGCGTGGTGGTGGAAGCCGAACTCGGCATGCTGGGCGGTATTGAGGAAGACGTGGTCGGCCTCGACGCTGAAGAATACGAAAAGAACGTCGAGAAGTTCCTGACCGATCCCGAAGAAGCCAAAGACTTCCAGGACAAAACCGGTGTGGACAGCCTGGCCGTCGCCATCGGCACCAGCCACGGCGCTTACAAGTTCACCACCGAAGCCAAGCTCGCCTTCGACCGCATCGAAGCGATCATGAAGACCGCCCCCGGCCTGCCGTTGGTCATGCACGGCAGTTCGAGTGTGCCGGCGGAATTCATCGACGCGATCAACAAGTACACGGTCGTGGATAACTCGAATGCAGAACTGGTCAAGAAGTTTGCCGAACTCGGCAACGAATGGCAGCAGATGCCCAAGAGCATGGGCGTGCCGGAAGATCAGATCAACATGGCCGTCGGCAAGTACGGCGTGTGCAAAGTGAACATCGATACCGACCTGCGTCTGGCCCTGACCGCCGCCGCCCTCGAGGTGTGGGGCAAGTGCAACGTCAACGTGCTGGAATGGATCAACGGCGGACGCAAAGGTAAGCAGCCTGAGTTCATGTTTGATCCTCGCAAGTGGCTCGGCCCCGGCCGTTCGGCCATCGTCGACATGGTCAAGCGTAAGCTGCACGTGCTGAACGTCGCAGGCAAGGCCCCGGCCGTCATCGAGCAGTGGAAGAAGCTTGGCGAACCTTTACCGGATTATTACAAACAAGCCGCTTGCTGCGGTTAACCCGAATCAATTAAGATCACACCACCACCCCCCCTGATACCCGTGTGGCGTTCGTCACACGGGTGTCTTTTTTTATGACCAGTGAAGCCCCGCGATGGTCGTCCACGACCTTCGCGGAGGTGGTTAGTTAATTGAAGTGTGATAATCCCCACCAGAGGCTGCGCCCATGGTGGGGGATTTGCTGTCTCTGCATTCAGTTGGTCAGAACCACCACATCGTCCGCGTTAAAACCGATGCGGCTTTCGACATCACCCCAGTCGCGGGGGCGAGGGCGCACTTCGTTGACTTCCACCCGTAACCCATCGGTCAATTCGAACGTGTGCAGCGCCTGATCGCCGAGGTAAACCGTTTCGACGTGTCGACCACTCACCACGTTGTCCGCATTCGCATCGCCGTCCAGCAGGCGCATGGCTTCGGGTCGTACGCTGCATGTGACGTTGCCCGCCTCTGGTACATCGGGGGGGAAGATTTGCGACACCACATTCCCGGCCGGGCTTTCCAGCAGCAGCTTTGCCCCTTCGAACTTCTCCACCGTGGCGGGGATGAAGTTGGTCGTGCCGAGGAAGTCAGCCACGAAGCGGTTGCTTGGCCGGTTATAAAGCTCATCCGGTGGGCCGACCTGCATCAATTCACCATCTTTCATCACCGCGATGCGGTCGGCCATGCTGAGCGCTTCGGCCTGATCGTGCGTGACGTAAATGGTGGTGATGTTTGCCGCCTTGCAGATGCGACGGATCGCCACACGCATCTCCAGCCGCAGCTTCGCATCCAAGTTCGATAGCGGCTCATCCAGCAGCAGCACATCCGGGTTCACCACCAGCGCGCGTGCCAAGGCAACGCGCTGTTGCTGACCACCGGATAGCTGCGTCGGTCGACGATCGGCCAGTTCCGTCATCTGCACGCGACGCAAGGCTTCGGTCACACGTTGCTGTTTTTCATCACGACTGATCCCCCGCACATCCAGCCCGAACGCCACGTTCTGAGCCACGGTCATGTGCGGCCAAAGGGCATAGCTTTGGAACACCATCGCCGCGTTGCGTTTGCCCGTGGCCAAGTGCGTAACTTCGCGTTCACCAAAGTGAATGCGGCCGCTGGTCGGATCGTGCAGGCCAGCGATCATTCGCAGCAGTGTCGTCTTCCCGCAACCGCTGGGGCCGAGCAGGAAGAATAATTCGCCGGGCTCAATGCGCAGGTCAACCGCGTTCACCGCGGTGGTCGTGCCGAACTGCTTCGTAATGGCGGACATTATTACCGGAATCATGATGGGTTAGCTTATCCGCAGTGAAGGGCAGGCATCAACTGCAAGGCAAGCAATGTACCATTCATCGTTGACACGCTGGCCACACCTCTCTACATTGCGTCGCACAACTGCCCGCCTGCCTTGGTCAACGGCCGCCACGCCGCGGCAAACCCCTGATTGATCGCCAAGCCCAGTTGTCACGCATCGGCTGGTTCCGCCTGCGGCACCCGTCGCGACCATCACGGTGCGTCATGCCTACGTGAAAGACCGCCGATTGATACGTTTCGACCAACTGCAACTTGCCGCGCCCATTCTCCGCGCCGTCACCGAAGCGGGTTACGAAACTCCCACGCCCATCCAGAGCCAGGCCATCCCCCCTGCACTGGAAGGTCGTGATGTGCTGGGCACCGCGCAAACCGGTACCGGCAAAACCGCAGCATTCGCCCTGCCTATGCTGCATCGGCTGGCCACCGCGCCTCGTCCAAAAGCCAAGGGGCGCAACAAACCCAATCGACCCAAGCACGCACGCTGCCTAGTGCTCTGCCCCACACGTGAACTGGCCACGCAGATTGCCGAAGGTTTCCAAACCTACGGCAAGCATCTGCACATTCGCGGCGTGCTGATCTTCGGCGGCGTTAACCAGAGGCCGCAGGTCACCAAACTCATGCGCGGCGTAGATGTGGTCGTCGCCACACCCGGCCGACTACTCGACCTGATCAACCAGGGCCACGTGCGACTCAGCAGCATCCAGTCGCTTGTGCTCGATGAAGCTGACCGCATGCTCGATATGGGCTTCCTGCCCGACCTGAAGCGCATCATTTCCTACGTGCCCGACGAGCGACAGACGATGATGTTCTCCGCTACCATGCCGCCGGAAATCCGCAAGTTGGCCAACGCCTGGCTGCACGACCCGGCACAGATCGCCGTCGCCCCCGATGAACCGACCGTCGACCGCGTGGCCCAGTCGGTTTACTTCGTTGATCGACCGGACAAGCCCGATCGCCTGGCTGAACTGATGCGCGAGTTGGGCATGCATCGCACCATCGTGTTCACCCGCACCAAGCACGGGGCGGACAGACTGGTGAAGCAACTTCGTGCGCGTGAGATCGCCAGTGAAGCGATTCACGGCAACAAGTCGCAAAACGCACGACAACGCACGCTCGACAATTTCAAGAAGGACAAAGTCGGCGTGCTAATCGCCACCGACATCGCTGCCCGCGGTATTGATGTTGATGGCGTGACGCATGTGGTGAATTATGACCTCACCCACGAACCGGAAACATACGTCCACCGTATCGGCCGCACAGCACGCGCGGGTGCATCCGGCGTGGCGATCACGCTGTGCGGGCGTGATGAGGTCAAACTCCTGCGTGCCATCGAGCGACTGCTCAAATCCCCCATTCCTGTGGTGGGCAATGTGCCAGCCTTCGCCGAATCTTCCGCCCCGCCCAAACGCCACAGTGGTTACCGTGGCCAAGGCGGCAAGAAGACCGGTCGCTCCCGCAGTGGCAAACCGAGCCATGCGAAAGCACCCGGTCGCAAGCCACCGCGCAAATCGGCCGGTCGCAAACGCCAGGCGAAGCGGTATTGACTTTGCTCCCTCTCTCCGAAGTGGAGGAGTCACCGACGCTCCATAGCTATGGCGACGGAGCGA
>JANQFT010000365.1 GCA_028277685.1 Phycisphaeraceae bacterium | reverse complement strand
AACCTCGCCGAGATGACCAGCATCGGCCTGCCCGTGCCTCCCGGCTTCACCATCACCACGCAGACCTGCGCCGACTACTATACCTCCGGCCGCAAGCTGCCCAAGGGCCTCATCGACGAAGTCCACAAGAACGTGAAGATCGTCGAAAAGGAACTCGGCAAGAAGTTCGGCAGCAACACCAACCCGCTGCTGTTCTCCGTGCGTTCCGGCGCCGCCGTCTCCATGCCCGGCATGATGAACACCATCCTGAACCTGGGCCTGAACGATGTGGCCGTCGAAGGTTTGGCCGAACTTTCCGGAAACGCCCGCTTCGCGTGGGATGCCTACCGCCGCCTGATCAACATGTATGGCGACGTGGTCATGGGTGTCGATCACCATCATTTCGAAGCGGCCTTCGACAAGATCAAGAAGAAGTACAAGGTCACCGAAGACACCGACGTGCCGACCGACGGCCTGAAGGAACTGTGTGACGCCTACAAGGCTGTCTACAAGAAGCACACCAAGCAAGCCTTCCCGCAGGATCCCATCAAGCAGTTGCAGCTTGCCATTGAAGCTGTGTTCAAGAGCTGGATGGTCAACAAGGCCATCAAGTACCGTGAAATCGAAGGCATCACCGGCCTGTTGGGTACCGCCGTCAACGTGCAGACCATGGTGTTTGGCAACATGGGCGATGACTCGGGCACCGGCGTGGGCTTCACCCGTGACCCCAACGTCGGCAAGAACGAGTTCTTCGGTGAATTTCTCATCAACGCCCAGGGTGAAGACGTCGTGGCAGGCATCCGCACTCCGCTGCCTGTGGCCAAGATGAACAGCTGGAAAACCAAGGAACTGCCCCAACTCGGCAAGAACGTCTACAAGCAAATCCTCGGCGTGAAGACCAAGCTCGAAAAGCATTACCGCGAAATGCAGGACATCGAGTTCACCATCGAGAAGGGCACCTTCTACATGTTGCAGACGCGTAGCGGCAAGCGTACTGCCCCCGCAGCCGTGAAGATCGCCTGCGACCTGGTGAAAGAAAAGCTGATCAACGAAAAGAAGGCCCTGCTTTCGATTCCTGCCGACAGCCTCACGCAGTTGCTGCTGCCTTCGTTCGACCCCAAGGCCAAGCGCACCGTGCTTTGTTCGGGTCTGCCCGCGTCGCCGGGTGCGGCGTTCGGTAAGCTGGCATTCACTGCGGAAGAAGCTGTCGAACGCACCCAGGCCGGTGAACAGGTGCTGTTGGTCCGTAAGGAAACCAGCCCCGAAGACGTCGACGGCATGCACCACGCCGCTGGTATTCTCACCAGCACCGGTGGCATGACCAGCCACGCCGCCGTGGTCGCCCGCGGTTGGGGCAAATGCTGCATCGCCGGTGCGGGTGATGTGGTCATCAACGAAAAGGGTCGCTTCATCACCATCAACGGTAAGAAGTTCACCCACAAGGACGTGCTCAGTATCGACGGCACCAAGGGTGAAGTGATGGAAGGCCAGGTCGCCACCGTCACGCCGAAGCTCTCCGGCGACTTCGCCACCATCATGAAGTGGGCCGACAAGCACCGCACGATGAATGTGCGCACCAATGCTGACACCCCCGCCGACGCCAAGCGCGCCCGCGACTTCGGCGCTGAAGGGATCGGCCTCACCCGTACCGAACACATGTTCTTTGAAGGCGACCGTATCCTCGTCATGCGTCAGATGATTCTGGCCGAAACCGAAGCCGATCGCCGCAAGGCCCTCAAGCTTCTGCTGCCTTACCAGCGTAAGGACTTCGAAGGCATCTTCACCGCGATGAAGGGTCTGCCCGTCACCGTGCGTCTGCTCGATCCGCCGCTGCACGAGTTCCTCCCGCACGACGCCAAGGGCCAGGCCGAAGTCGCCAAGGCACTGAAGATCAAGCCCGCCGTCGTGAAGGCCCGCGTCGATGCCTTGCACGAATTCAACCCGATGCTCGGCCACCGTGGTTGCCGCCTGTCGATCACCTATCCCGAAATTCTCGAGATGCAGGTGACCGCCATCACCGAGGCGACCATCAACTGCCTGAAGAAGAAGGTCAAGGCCGTTCCCGAAATTATGATCCCGCTGGCTGGCACGAAGAAGGAACTGGAAATCCTTCGTGTGAAGGCCGAGGATACGATCGCCGAAGTCAAGAAGGCCAAGAAGTACACCGGCAAGCTCGACATTACCATCGGCACCATGATCGAAATTCCCCGCGCCGCCCTGACCGCCGACGAAGTTGCCGAATGTGCCGACTTCTTCAGCTTTGGCACCAACGACCTGACCCAGATGACCCTCGGCTACAGCCGCGACGACGTCAACGGCTTCCTGCCCGATTACCTGGCCCAGGAAGTGTTCACCGTCGATCCGTTCCAGTCGATCGATCAGACCGGTGTGGGGCAGTTGGTCGAGATGGGTGTGCAGAAGGGCCGCGCCACCAAGAAGGGCCTGAAGTGCGGCATTTGCGGTGAGCACGGCGGCGAGCCGGCCTCCATCGAGTTCTGCCACAACGTGGGCCTGAACTACGTGAGTTGCTCCCCGTTCCGCGTGCCGATCGCCCGCCTGGCCGCAGCCCAGGCCGCGCTGAAATAAAAGCGACCAACAGCTGCTGAGTTAAATTCCAAAGCCCACGCATTGCCATGCGTGGGCTTTTTCACGCGTGTATAATCCCTCCTTCACTCAAAGGAGCACTCCATGAAACGCACGGCGGCAATCGTATTGGTCTTGGGCATGCTTACCGGCTGTCAGATGGGCCACACAGCCACATCACAAAAAGCGATGAACCTTGGCAAGCCCATTGTGTTCTTCAACATCACCACCAATCCCATGGTCGATGCTCACCCGGTCACCATGGCCCTGCAATTGGCCAACCATGCGCTCGATGACGATCGACACGTGGTGCTGTTCTTTAACGTGAAATCCGTCGGCGTGCCCACCAAACAATTACCACTGACCGTGCGTAACGCTGAGGCTCGACCCGTTCGAGATTTGCTTGCCGATGCCATCGCCAACGGCGCAGACGTTCACGTTTGTCCCATGTGTTTAAAGGCCATGGGTGTCAATGAAGGTGACCTCGTGGATGGCGCCCATGTGACTTCCCGCGACGCCCTGTTCAGCACCATTGGTCCAAACACCGTGGTGTTCACTTACTGAGATTCACGTCACCGCCACAACCAACTGCATGACGAAATCGGCATAGGTGCCCGCGATGATTGGTGCCAGGTTGAAGATGAATCCACCCAGCAGGAAGACGAAGAAGAACATGAACATCAGCGGACCGCGGTTGCTGGGGTCGTGGATGAAGTTGAAGTAGCTGCGGTTGAAGTTGCCCAGAATGTGCGAACCATCCAGCGGGGGGATGGGCAACAGGTTGAACAGCATCAACGCGATGTTGATGGTGCCGAACACCAGCAGCAGAAACTGCAGCCGCGCCATGGGCGAGCCTTCTGCTGGCACTGCGCCAAGGCCCCACCAGATGCCGATACCCGTCATTGCCACGATCGCCAATAGCAGGTTCGTCACCGGTCCGGCGAGCGCCACTTTCGCTTCGGCGTACTTGCCGCGCATGCGCGAAGGGTCGATCGGCATGGCCCCCCACGCGATGCCCACCACCAGCAGCATGATGATCGACATCGGCCCCATGTGCACCAACGGGTTGCCCGTCATGTGGCCACTTTGGATTGGTGTCTGATCACCGCAGCGCATCGCCATCCACCCGTGCGCCAATTCGTGCAGCGTGATGGAAATCACCACGGTGATCACCACGGCGAAAAAGTAGGAGGGGTTTTCGAACACTTGCATGATGAATAGGCCGCTGAACATGCCACCATCATATGGAGATCGCGTGCAAACGTCATGCGCGTTGAGTTTCTGAGATTTGCCGGTCACACTTTGTGGGCAAAGGTGTCCTTTTGGGTGAGGACCGCATGGAACCGACCGATCACGACATGCTCAGCGATTTGGTGTTGGCTGCCCAGCGCGGCGATGTGGAAGCGTACGGCCGCATCGTCGAACTGACCCAGCAGATCATCGCCGCGACGGTCAGGCGCATCATCGACGACCCGCACGAGTCGGACGATGTGATGCAGGAAACCTACCTGCGCGCGTTTCACACGCTGGGGCAGTTGCGTGATCGGCAGGCGCTTCTCGCGTGGCTGCAACAAGTCGCGCGCCGGATGGCGCTCAATCACATGCGGCAGCGACGATGGGCTTTCATCGATGGCAGCGATCCTCCCGATCGCATCGCGCGCGACACCGATGAAGATGCCCGCCAACGCGACCTCACCCGGGCGATGGCCAACCTCTCGCCCGACGACCGGCGCTTGTGCGAACGCTACTACCACGGCGGATGGACCACCGCGCGACTCGCGGCTGACCTGTCCATCACCGAACTGGCGGTGCGCAAGCGACTCGAACGCATCCGAAACCGCTTACGCAAGGACATCACCATGCCCTCGGAAGATTTACCCGAACGTATCGTAGAGCTACTCGGCAAGCCTGATCTCACCGCACTGCCGGAGAACCCCGTCGGTGCCATCTGGCAACTGTTCCGCGAAGGTCACGCCGACTGTGAGCAGATAGAACTGCCTGAACGCGTCGAGCGTTCCGAGGCGGCTGAATTCTTCGGCGAAGAGGCGATCAACAATCTGCCTTCGTACCTGGCCGACATGAACGAACAGGGTTGGCTCCGCGCTGACCTGACTGTGCCCATGCTGTTGGCCGCACGCAGCATGCCGGGCAAGCGTCAACTGATTGCCACCGGCAAAACGTATCGTGTCGGGGCTGAACCCAGCGAAACGCGGTTGCAGGCATTCCATCAGGCGGAGGTGCTGCTCATTCTGGAGGAATTGGATGAGTGGGTGATGATGGGCCGCATCGCCTCGTTCATCGATCGCATCACCGGCGGGGCGCGTTTGCAGATTCGTCAGGTCGACCTGCCGCTCTACTGTTCGCGTGGTTGGGTG
Organism: Phycisphaeraceae bacterium; assembly: GCA_028277685.1. GTDB lineage: Bacteria > Planctomycetota > Phycisphaerae > Phycisphaerales > Zrk34 > JANQFT01. The sequence goes on along the minus strand of JANQFT010000365.1, from coordinate 1,444 downwards.
GTCGACGTGCAGTGGCCTGGCGAGCAGTGGAACTCCATCTGCGGGTGGGGCCGTGTGAAGGATGAGCTGATCGCCAAACTCGGCTACGACCCCGAGGAGAACACCGGTGTGGGCGTTGGCATGGGTCTGGAGCGCCTGGCCTGCCTGAAGTACGGCATCGATGATATCCGTAAGGTGGAAGCGATGCGGGTCTAGCGATCAGGTGGTGCTGTTGTTGGCGTGCTCTGCTCGGCGCACTGTGGCGATCTTTCCGGTCAGGCCGCACTCTACGTAGTCGCCCTTTGCCGTGAGTTCCGTGATGAACCGGCGGGGGCCGAGGTCTTCGACGGTGGCGTCGTCGAACAGGATCGTGGCGTCGTCTCGCAGGTGCGGTTGCCAACAGTCAAAGTCACGTTTCACGCCTTCGTAGCTGTGGTCGCCGTCGAGGAACAGTAATTGAACCGGCTCTTGCCAGGTGGGCGCGACTTGCTCGCTGCTCAGGTTGACCAGTCGCACCACGTGGTAGCCGCCGGTGTCGAGCATGGCCTTGTAAAACGCACCGCGATCGGGTGGGCCGAAGGTCATGCCGCCGACGCCATGAAATTCAGCATGCGGCTCGATGGCGTAGATGGGCGCCTGCGCTCCATCGATAGCGCCACGAGCCAGGGCGACGGTGCTCTTACCGCGGTATGACCCGGCCTCGACGATGCAACCATCGGTTATCTTTCTCGCCAGGTCGTATAGCATTTCTGCTTCGCCCAGACTGATCAGTCCTTCAACGTTTGAAAGGTACTCACGCAAGCTGTGGCCGTGAATGATTTGATCGAACGTATCACTGCGTTGCAGCGAAGTCTTTGGACGAAGCTCATAACCGAACCGCGACGCCAGACGCCGAGCGAGCTTCACTAACGCTTGTTTCATGCCGGATTGCTCCTGCGGATACTTTCAATCCACGCGATGATATCGCCGCAGGCATTTAGTCGCTAGGTTTGTTCGTCGCAACAGGGCGCACCGCCCGATGCGTCGGACTTCGTTGGTCTGAATACCAGCCGTCGCAACGGCGGGATGGCGAAGAAGATCAGCACAAACGCCGCCGTCCACGCAAACCACTCCGGCATGATGTGATGGGCGTGTTCCATCTGCTCGGTCACGGCCACATTGAATCGTGTGGCAATCACATCCAACACGATACCACACGTCATCGACATCACCGCCACGCCCAGCAGATAGATCACGACCGTGCGAACGCCCAGTTCTTTTTTCAGCACCGCAATCGAGCCGATGTTCGTCGCTGGCCCAGCCAGCAGCAAAACCAACACTGTGCCCGGTGAAACACCCGCCACCAGCAGACCTGCAGCAATCGGTGTCGATGCTGTGGCACATACGTAAAGCGGAATGCCCACGAACAACATGACCAGTTTTGCCAGCGGCCCCGAACCCCAAGATTGCAGTGCTGCTGCGGGTT
>JANQFT010000321.1 GCA_028277685.1 Phycisphaeraceae bacterium | reverse complement strand
GGGCGGAGCCGGGGAACACCCACGCGCGTTTGCCCTGATTGTCGAGCATGAGGCCGTGGTAGTTGATGACGAACTGGTTGGGCAGGTCAGCGAAACTGGTGAGTTTGATCGGCTGCGGACGCCGTGCGAACTGCACCTCCAGTTGGAGCATGGGCGCGATTTGCTGGATGGTGTCTGCCATGTGGCGGTTGGTGGCGCGACGCTTCATGTTGGTCAGCGTGTGCTGGGCATCGCGGAGCGAGCGCATCACGGCAATGCGCAGCAGTTCCAGAGCATCAGCTTCGGCATTGGGTTTGAGTGGTTGTTCGGCTACCGCAGAAGCACGGCCGAGCGCCAGGCCTTCCAGACGGAGCGTGACGTGGACGGCGGCCAGATCCGTCACCGGCAGGGCGAACGTTTCGGTGGGCGCTTCGCCACGTGCGACCCAGTTGGTGGCCACCGCGTAGGCCTGCTGGGCAGCGGGAAGATCGAGTTTGGCAACGTGATGATCGGCAGCGGCCATCGAGGAACTGACGCTGGCCATGATGACGGCGATCAACAGCGACCGCAGGCCCATGTTGCGGCAAAGCAACATCCTGCCTTCGAACCGAACCTGGGGATTGCGTGAGGTGCCAGACGCTAAAGTATTGTGTGCCATGTGGTTAGTGCTTGCTGTGGGGGTGGCGGTATGGTTTGGCCCAGCCATTGTTTTATTGGGGGGCGAGAAAGGGATTCGCCATGTTTGCTCTCGCTCTTACCGATCATTCCAAGCGTGTTCTTCTGCTGACTGTGTTGACGTTCGCCGCCCTGTGCTAGTTCCCGCGTGGCTCCCGGAAGTGGGGTTTGCGGGTAAACGAATCGCAGCGCGGCTGCACCAGTCTAAAGCATAAGAAAAAGGACGGACCTTGCCACCACGAAGGTCCGTCCAGTACAGCAATTCATCCACAGGTATGCGCGACGGTATTACGAGGCCCGCGGGTGGGCCTGGTCGTACGATTGCTTCATGCGCTGACTGGTCAGGTGCGTGTAGATCTGCGTGGTCGACAGCGACTGGTGCCCCAGCAACTCCTGCACGCTGCGCAGGTCGGCACCGTTATCCAGCAGGTGCGTGGCGAAGCTGTGACGCAGGGTGTGGGGGCTGATGGTGGGGTCGAGACCGGCGTCGGCCAGATATTTATCCAACTTGCGACGCACCGAACGGCTCGACAATCTGCCACCATTTTTGTTGATGAACAGCGGCACCGATTCGCCGGCCTGGGTCTGGCGGTTGATCTCAGCAAAGCGCGGATCACCCGACAGCATCGTCACGTATTGCGAAAGGGCAGCCAGTGCGTGTGAACCCAGCGGTACGATGCGCTCACGTTTGCCTTTACCGCGAACGGTGAGTGCTTCACCGGAGGGGTCCATGTCCTGCCGATCGAGGTCGACCAGTTCACTGACGCGGATGCCGGTGGAGTAGAGCGTTTCGAGGATCGGGCGGTCGCGGGCGCCGAGCGTAACCGTGTCGTCGGGGGTGGAGAGCAGCTTTTCGATCTGCTCGACCGAGATCGCCTTCGGCAGGCGTTTGGACTGCT
>JANQFT010000302.1 GCA_028277685.1 Phycisphaeraceae bacterium | reverse complement strand
AAGACGGCGTGAAGGTGGTGGTGGCCGACAAGGAATGCGGCATCACCCGTTTGCGTCGCGAGCGCCGGGCTGAACGTGCTCAGTCGCGCGAGCTGGGTTACCTGCCGAAAACCACGTTCATGAACGTGGCGGAAGAAACATGCGAGTTCTGCCTCGAATGCACCACGCGCACCGGTTGCCCGGGCCTGAAAGTGGTCGGCACCGACTACGGCCCGAAGATGCAGACCGACTTAAGCTGGTGCGTGGACGATGGGGCGTGCGCGAAAATCTACGCCTGTCCAGCCTTCGAACAGGTCACCATCACCCGCAAGCAGCCGGCACGCAGCGGTGATGAATTCGTGAACCTGAACGACATTCCCGAAGCGCCGCGCCCCGTGCATGCCGACCAACCGGTCTGGCGGTGTCACCTGGCGGGTGTGGGGGGCATGGGTATCGGTGTGGCGACGTCGATTCTGGTGACGGCCGGCAACGCGATGGGTTACGAGGTGCGCTTCTTCGACAAGAAGGGCTTGGCCATCCGCAACGGCAGCGTGTACAGCCAATTGCTGTTCACCCGCACGGGCAAGAGTCCGGTGAACACGCCGATCATTCCGTGGGGCAAGGCCGACCTGCTGCTGGGCGTGGACCTGGTGGAGGCGCTACGCAGTGTTGACCCGGTGCAGCCCTATCGCGTGGCCGATCCGGATCAGACTGCGGCCGTGGTGAACACGGCGCTCACGCCGACGATCCTTTCGCTGATGGGGCGCGATGACTTCAAGGTGGAAGACCTTGAACCGCAGCTTCGTCGACAGGTGCATGATGATCGTTACTTCGGTTTCAACGTGGGCGATCTGTGCGAGCGCCTGCTCGACAGCAAACTGTACGGCAACATCATGATGCTGGGTATGGCGTATCAGGCGGGCTACATCCCGTTGACGCTGGAGGTACTGGAAGACGCCATCCGCACGATCATCCCGCACGAAATCGAACGCAACCTGCGTGCGTTCCACATCGGACGTAAGATCGTCGTGCGGCCGGACCTGTTCGTGGTGGAAGCACGGCATCGGTATGAATCATCCCGCCAGGCGTTCCGCCGCAAGACGAACATGCTGCGTGCCCAGTACGGCGGCAAAAAGAACAAGAACCGCGTGGCGCGGCAGTTCCGCATTCTGCTACGTCGCACCTTTGAGGCAACACGCGGAGCCACGGTACCGGATGAACTGCGGCGGGATGTGGTCATCCGCGCGTATGACTGCGTGATCTGGGGCGGGATCAAGTATGCCCAGCAGTATTGCGATGCGCTGGTGGACATCTTCCACAAAGATTCGCAGAACCCGCGCGATTACGCGGTGACCCGTGCCGTGGTACACAACTTGGCGAAGGTGATGCTGATCAAGGATGAGCCATACGTGGCTGCGATGCTGACTTCACCCGAAAAACACAAGCGTGATCAACGACGGTACAAGGTCAACCCCGCGCGCGGCGACAAGCTGACTTACAAGCACTACAACCGTCCCGAGTTCGTGCTGTTCGGCCGGTCGATCCGCTTCGAACTGCGCACCCGGGATTGGCAACTGCGTTTGATGAAACGATTCCGCTTCCTGCGTCACCTGCTGCCCGGTTGGCACAAGCGCGAGCGTCTGTTCCGTGATTGGTATGTGCACATGCTCGAGCAGGCGGAATGGCAGTCTGATGCTGATTACGCCAAGTGGTTGGTCGTGCTGAGCGTGCCTGAAGACGTGACCGGCTACCGCGAAGTGCGCTACCCGAAGATGGACGCCGCGAAGGCGAAGGCCGAGGCGATTCTTTCAGAGGCACCGGAAGACAAATCACCGACCGATCAGCCGCCGATTGTGGTCAGCCTGTCGGATCGGGTGATGACGCATTCGTGATCCCCGATGGCCTTCCGGGATGTCCGGGCAGGCCCGGACCTACGTTGTGTTCAGGTCTTATAGAACTCCAGATCAGGTCCCGCAAAGGGGAGCATGGCGTCGATGCGTTTTTGCAGTTCGGCCTTGTTCCAGTTCCACGCTTTGCGGGCGAGGGCGGCGTTCTGGGTGACTAGTTCCGGTTTGTCCATGCCGCTGATGAGGCTGGTGGTAGGCAGCGACCAGACGAAGCCGAATACATCTGCCACGGACAACGCTTTGGGAATGGCGGGCTTGACGTGAACATCTTTGCGTCGCCAACCGTTGTTACCGCCGAAGAAACGACCGTAGGCCAGCGTTTTCATCGCCAGTACGCCGATGCCCGCGTCAACACATCTGGGTATCACGTGCGTGACGAAACTGTCGAAGTGAGGGTCGGCGGGGTTGACCGGCATCTGCGATGCCGCCATCTTCACGCCGCGCTGGGTGATCTCATCCAGCATCTTGAGGTGGGCTTTGTAGGATGAGTGGCCTGTGAAGCCGATGTGTTTGGCTTTGCCTTTGGCCTGCGCTTCAAGGAAGGCGTCAAGCACACCGGCCTGCACGAGATCGTTCACGTCCTTCGGGTTCCGCAAAGCGTGAATCTGCCACAGGTCCACGTAGTCCGTCTTCATGCGCGAGAGCGAATGATCCAAATCTTTCAGCGCACCGGCGCGGTTGCGGATCAGCGACTTGGTCATGATGAACGACACATCGCGGTACTTGGGCGTGAGGAACTGGCCGAGTCGCCGTTCGGCGGTGCTATCGCTGTAGAGCGGCGCGTTATCGAAAAAACGCACGCCTTCTTCGAGGGATTTTTCGATGATGGCTTGCGCATTTCTGTCCGGGCCACGGCCGATGTGGTCGCCACCCACTGCCAGGTTGGTCACCATGGGGCCTGCCGCTCCCAGCTTGCGAAGCGGCAGAAGTTTGCCCAGACGGTTGGAGCCTGGTGCCGCGCTCGGGTGCTTGGCGAAGAGTAAGCCGGGTGCCATCAAGCCGACTGTGCAGCCGGCTATCGCGGCGAGAAACTCTTTGCGCGTGAGACCGGCTGACGGGTTGGCAGGATCGTCCCTCATCGCGAGGAATCATAGCCATGCCGGGAGTGAGTTTCCGAGACGTAGCGATGCGATATTCAGCGTCACGACTTTGCCGCGTCCGCTTTGATCGTTAACTCAATCGATGGTGCGCTTGCCTGCCATACGGCGTCGGGCAATTCACCTTCATCCACGCGGGGGACGAAGCCCGCATCACGAATCATCTGCAGGGTGGTGGCGGCGGTGTCGCCCTCGGTGAGCAGATAACCTTCCATGAACAGACTGTTGGTGGGCCAGAGGGCGAGCGGCTGGAGCGATCGCAGGTGCACCTCGCGCCCGGCGGCCATGCGCAGCTCGGCTGTGGGATTGACCAAGCGGAACATGCAGAGCGCGCGCAGGCAGAACGCCGGCGTGAGGGGCATGCCATCGCACACCGCATCCGTGACCGGATTCCCCTCGATGGGAAGGAGGAAATTAACGGGGATGGATTCAGCGCGGATGTCGCGCAGTTGATAGGCGACGTCGAGCAGGTCAGCCTGCGTTTCATCCATGCCAACGATGACGCCACTGCACACGCCGAGTCCGGCCGATCGCGCGGCGCTGATGGTGGCCAGACGATCGTCATACGTATGCGTGGTGCAGATTTTGGGATAGTGCCGGCGCGAGGTATTCAGGTTGTGGTTCAGGCGATCGAGGCCGGCTTCGGCGAGGCGTTTGGCTTTGGTTTCGTTGAGCAGGCCGAAGCTGAGGCAGGTGCGCAGGCCCATCGCCTTGATCTGTTGCACGGCTTCGCACAGTTCATCGATGTCTGCGTCGCTGGGGCCACGGCCACTCAGGGCCATGCAGAAACGAAATGCGCCGCCGGCTTTGGCTTGTTCAGCTTCGCGCAGGATGTCGGCCACGGGCTTGGTGCGATACGCTTTGATGGGCGCATCGGACACCTTCGACTGCCCACAATAACCGCAGTCTTCGGGGCAGGCGCCGTTGCGTACGTTGTCGAGCACGTGGATGCTAACGGTGTTGCCAAAGTATTGCCGCCGCACCTGACCGGCAGCGGCGGCGAGAGCCATGATGTCGATGTCGGGATCGCGCAGAATCGCTTCAGCATCGATGCGGTCAATGGGCACATCCCCTCCACCCGCCTGCGCCCAGTGCGCATATCGATCAGCGGGATTGGTCATTCGGTCTCTCTGAATAAGTCGCAGCAGGTACCGATCAGCGACGCGGCCGCCGGCGGTTATTGCTTTGGGTGTTCTGCAAGCCTTGTTCGAACGTGGCCTGGACATCCATCGTTGCCATCAGTTCGATGCGCTTGCGGTTGGCGTCAACCAGGTACCCCAGCAGTTGGGCGTTTTGGTTGTCGAGCACATAGATCATTTCTTTATCGCTGTCGACCTTGGCCGACATCAGGGTGACGTTGCCCTTGGTGACGATCATGCTGGCGTGAGCCTGGGATTCCAGGTGATCGGCTCCGCGTAAAAGGATCATGCCGCCGAGCACCATGGCCGAGGCAATCAGGCAACAGCAGGCAAGTTGAATGCGTTTCATGTGTATGCTCCAAAGTGGTTCGGTGATGAACCACCGGTTAGAGTTAGCGGCCCTGTCGCGCCCCGGCCGTGGCATCGGCGGAGATGTCGCGGTAACCGATCGGTACGAACTGCTTGCGCGATACGTGGTAGTACAGCGAAAGCATGGCCGAGTTGTTCACATCGGTGATGACCACGGTTTCGTAGTTCGGGCGCCCCGGGGTGACGGTGGCGATCATCATGTAATCGCCCGGTCGGCCGCCGGCGAACTGTGCCTGTGCTGGCGACGGTAGTATGGTGATGATCGCCAACACCGCTACCAAAGCAATGTTCAACACGATCAATCCACCCAACGTTCTGCGGTTCATGGGGGACTCCTTTATCTTGCGATGATCCGCATGGTTGCGGAATGAATCTAGTCCAGGTGCGAACGCTTGGCTGACTTGAACGTCACCACACTCACGCATGCCACCAGCAGAATGGCCACGCCGTAAGCCATGTAAGGCTTGTCGGGATTGTCATCGGCGGGTTTGGCCGGCAGGGCAGCCCATGCCTGGGTGGCGGTGATCATCAGGGCGGTGATGGCCGAGACGATGAAAGTGGATAGGTTCTTCATGGGCATGATGATACGCGCGGGTAAGGGGGGTGTAAACCGTTTGGGGGGCAGGGGAGGCGAGGCTCCCACATCAGAGCATCTCCAGCAACGGACGGCTGATCGACACGAATCGATCCGCTGGCACGTGCACCGTTTCCCATTTGACGCTGCGACCGGTCATGTGGTTCTCGTAATCGATCACTTTCGCCGCCAGCACCGCATACCACCGGTTATCGCACTCAAACGTTTCGAGAAACAATGCATCGGGTGGCTGGGCTTCGCACCAGTAGAGGAACACGAAGGTGCTGATGAAATCCGAACCGAACACCTGCTCCCAGCGGCGCAGGCATTCCACATCATCGCGCGTCACCCAGTTGTCCAGTTGCTTGCGACTCTTGCCGGAGTGCTTGCGGCCTTTCACATCCACCAACAGGTTCTTCCCCGCCGAGCCGTACACCACGAAATCAAAATTCTTCAACTTGGCCGGCCCATCGAACGACTTACGCGCCTCATCCACGGACACGTAAGCAATCTGCTTGCTTCGCAGATAATGCTCAAACGCACGATCGTAATGGAAGCGTCGTTGGGCCATGGTACCACCCCTCGTGAATTAGCGCTTCATGCGAAATCACCATTTCGTATCTGAGCCACCAACGCATCCAACGCAATCACCTGCTGATCACCACTGGCCATATCTTTCACGTTGACGGTTTCGTCATTCACCGTGGCGTCATCAACAATCACGGCGCTGCGGGCGTGGCATTGGCCGGCGTCTTTGAGCAGCTTGCCGACGTTGGTGGTGGTTTTATAGGTGAAACGGGCGTGGAGGTTGGCTTCGCGGAGCTTGGCCACCACCTGAGGAACGAGGGGCTTAGCGGCATCCGACGCAGCAAGGACAAACGCATCCACCGGCGGCATGACTTCCGCGGGGAGCAAACCCTTATCCGCCAGGACGAGCGACAGCACGATATCTCCCATGCCCACGCCCACGGCCGGCATGTCGGGGCCGCCCATGAGTTTGATCAACTGGTCATATCGACCACCGCCGGCCAGCGCGCGTTCGGCGCCGCTGGCTTCATGCACTTCGAATACGGTGCCGGTGTAGTAGGCCAAGCCGCGCACGATGCCTAGGTCGTATTCGCACCATTCAGCGATGCCGAATGCCTGCAGCTGCTTATCCAGTTCTTCCAGATCGGCGAACTGACCTTCCATGCCGATCGAGCGTTCCAGGTGCGGCACATCGCCGGCGGGATACTTGCGACGGCACATCTGCTCGAAGCGTTCCACGCGGGCATCGTCGAGGCCAAGTTCGGCTGCGCCCTTGGTGAAATCTTCGGGCAGCATTTTGTCACGACGATCGAGCAACTCGAAGGCGGCCAGCATTTTTTCCGGTGCCACCCCAAGACGCTCAAGCACCTGCCGCACGACTTCACGATGGCTGATCTTCACCCGCACGTGATGCGGTTCCAGGCCAAGCTCGCGCAGCACATCCACCATGGTGTAGATGCATTCCGCATCCGCCACCGCACCATCCAGGCCAAGCATATCGATGTTCCACTGCAGGAACTCACGGCCGCGCCCGCGCTGAGGTTTTTCCGCCCGGCACACATTCGGCATGCTGAACCACTTGATCGGCTTGGGCAGTGATTGCGCCTTCTCGGCCACCATGCGCGCCAGTGTCGGGGTGAACTCGGGTCGGATGGCCATCTCGCGGCCACCGCGATCTTCAAAGTGGAACAACTCGCTGACGATGCCATCGCCGCTCTTCACTTTGTAGAGTTCGAGCGATTCGAAGATCGGGCCATCCACCTCGTCGAAGCCGTTCCGGATCGACACCCGCCGCCATGCTGCCTCAAGGTAGCGTCGCCATGCCATCTCTTCGGGGTAGAAATCTCGTGTGCCTTTGGGAGCCTGGAATTTCATGGGTGCAGTATAGCCATTCGTGGGATTCGTGGGGAACTGGTTCATCAGTTGATCTGTTGATCAGTTCATCGGTTCCGAACGGATCAACCGGCATTTACTGCTATCACGTACGCCACCCACGCCGGGTCGGCGGTGCCACAGGTGGCGCGGGTGAAGACGCCGTCGCCTTCACCATCGTCGTCAACGCCTTCCCAGTAGACGTGCACTTCGCTGTAGCCGGCTTCGCGGAGCAGTTCGCATACTTCGGGGAGGGTCCAGAGTCGCCATTCGTAGGTGAAGGCTTTCTTCAGCTTGCTGCCATCAGGGAACTTGAAGTGGATGTGGAACTTGCAGTGGTGGGTGATGGGATCGAACGTGGCCTGTTCCCACTCGTATGTGAAGTCATCCTTTTCGGTGACATCAGAGTGATCGTCAAGGAACACTTCGCTGCCGCCCATCATGTCCAGGACGAGCAGGCCTTCGTCGGCCAGATTGTCCCGGGCGGATTCAAAGTAACCACGCAGTTCATCGCGGGTGGTGAACAGGAAGAACGAGAAATTCTGGGCGGAGATGATCTCGGCCTTTTCGTCGAGTTGCTTGCGCACATCGTCCAGGATGAACGTGATCCGGTCCTGCTGCTCGGACTTGAGCTTGCTGAATGTGTGGTTGCGACACCAGTCGATGGGTTCGGGGTCAAGATCGACGCCGATTGCCCGGCGGTCTTTCTGGCTTTTCACCCATTCACAACAGACGGCGGCGGTGCCACAGAAGTCTTCGCGCAGTAGCAATGCGGTGCGGCCGAATTGTTCTTCAAATGCTTTGTCGAAGAACTCGACTTCACATTCCGGCTCCTGGACCGATTGCTGATACAGATCGTACTTGTCCGCCTTGGCGGCGAAGGTTTTACGCTTGCGTTTGTCTTTGGGCATCGCGGTAATCTAGCGCAAAGGACGGCGAGCCACAAGCAGGACAGTTGTGTCCGAAGCGTGCTGACGTTTCAATGGTCGCATGGCCAGCCGACGCAAACCCACCGCCAGCCTCAATGCACGCAACGCTGATCGGCATGCACTGTACGAAATCGCCGTGCAACGACCTGAGGTGATGGTGGGCTTCATCGAGGATCTGGCTGATCATGTGTGGGATCGTCCGGTGACAACCTTGCGCGAAGATTTCTGTGGCACGGCCAACCTTGCCAGTGCATGGGTGTGCAGCGGGACAGATCGCTGGGCTATCGGGGTGGACAATAATGCGGAAGTACTTGACTGGGCGGAGCGGCACAACCGCACACCGCTAGGGGACCGGGCGGAGAGGCTGCGGTTGATCGAGGCAGATGTGATGCAGGCCCGTGCCCGCGCCGATGTGGTGGCGGCCCTGAACTTCAGCCCGTGGATTTATCACGACCGCACCTCGATGTTGGCGTACCTGCGTCATGCCAGGCAATGCTTGAAGACTGGGGGCATGCTGATTCTCGATGCGTTCGGTGGTCCCGGTTCCATGGTGCCGTGTGAAGATGAACGCCCATTTGGCGACTTCGACTACATGTGGCAGCAGGTGTCGTTTGATCCGACGACCCATCGCATTGTGTGTCATATTCATTTTCGCTTTCGCAACGGCACGATGATGCGCAAAGCCTTTGAATACGATTGGCGGATGTGGTCACTGCCGGAGTTGCGTGAACTGCTGGCAGAGGCGGGCTTCGCGCAATCCGATGTGTACTTTGAATCGGAGGAAGGATTCATCCATGAGGTGGAGGCGGCCGAGGCGGTCGACTTCGATGCGTGGGTGGCTTACGTTGTGGCGTTGCGAGATCAGGAATGAAACGCCAAAGTCAGAACGGAGAGTGCATGGACAGGATTAACAGGATGAACTAGATAGTTTGCGCAAAGCAGTCCTGTCAATCCTGTCAACTTTTTCTCCTGGTGCCTTGGTGGTTAACGACATGAGAGTCATTGCCGGTAAACATCGTGGACGGCCGTTGCTTGGGCCGGAGGGGAAACAAACGACCCGGCCGATTACGGATCGGGTGAAGCAATCGCTATTTGATCGGTTGTCAGCGCAGGATGTCGTGAAAGATGCGGTGGTACTCGACCTGTTCAGCGGAACCGGGTCGATGGGTATCGAATGTCTTTCTCGCGGGGCGGCGCATACAACGTTCGTCGAGCGCGACCGCATCGCACGGAAGCGACTGGAGGAGAATCTTGCGACGTTTAATGAAACGGGCAAGGTGCTTCCTTGTGATGCGCTGGGGGGACTGCTGTTAACATCAATTGGCCGGACCGATTTTTCATTGGTGTTCTGTGATCCGCCGTACCGCTTCATGACAGAGATGCCGGATCGGGTGTACGAGCAGGTCGGTCGATTGGCTGAAGCCTGTGTGAGTGGGGCGGTGTTAATGCTGCGAACACCGAAGGAAATTGTGGTGCCTGCGATCAAGCCTTGGGGTGAGGCGGAATCGTACACGTATGGGGGGATGACACTGCACCATTTCACATTGGGCGGTTAGACTGTCAGATCATGGCAGATCAGGATAACCATCATGTTGTCAAGGGAAGAAATGGGGGGGCAGGTGACCCGCGCGCGGCGGCTGAACATATCGTGCACGGGTTGCAGGCGGCAGGGCACATTGCTTACTTCGCCGGCGGTTGTGTGCGTGACATGCTGCGCGATGCTGAGCCGACCGATTACGATGTGGCCACTGATGCAACCCCGGATCGGGTGCGCGAATTATTCATCCGCGCGCGTGAAGTGGGTGAAGCGTTTGGGGTGATGTTGGTGCGGGCGTGCGAATGCGAAATCGAGGTGGCCACGTTCCGGCAGGAGTGGGGGTACGCAGATGGCCGGCATCCTGATCATGTTGAGTTCACCGATGCCGCCCATGATGCCGCCCGACGTGACTTCACCATCAACGGCATGTTCTACGACCCCGTCGCCGATGAGGTGCACGATTTTGTCGGGGGGCGGGATGACCTGGCGGCAAACGTCATCCGTGCGATCGGTGACCCCGTCGCGCGATTCGGGGAAGACTACCTGCGCATGTTGCGGGCGGTGCGCTTCGCAAGCCGGCTTGGGTATGTGATTGAACCAGCGACGCGTGATGCGATCATTCAACATGCGGGCAAATTAACGGGCATCAGCCGTGAGCGCATTGGCGATGAGGTTCGAAGGATGCTGTCGGTTGCGGAGCGACATGAAGCTGCGGAGCATCTGCAAGCATTCGGCTTGGATGGGCCCGCATTCAGTGAGGATTCACGTAAGGCGTTACTGATCTGCCTGAAGGCACTGGCACCTGATGCAGACTACGCCACGGGATTGGCCGCGTGGTTACTGGATCGCGCGTTGCCGACTGAACCGTTCGAAAACATCACGCTGCTGATCGATGCCCTACGCCGCATCAAGGTGGTCCAGCAGGTTCGGCGATGGCGAAAGGCACTGGTGCTGAGTAACGATGAGAGCGAAACACTCATTGTGCTGCTGAACGATTTATCCCGGATGTTGGGTTGGGATGGTTTACCCATCGCACAACGCAAGCGTTTGATGGCCAAGCCGCACTGGAATCAACTGGTGTGCCTGTTGCATGCGGTACTGGCTCGATGCGCCGATGCTGCTTTTGACCTGCCGACGTTTGAGGAGGAAATGCAATCACTGCGACAGGAAGGGGTCGCCCCGGAACCTTTGGCGAATGGGGATGATCTGATTGCGGTGGGTCTGCAACCCGGGCCGGCGTTCAAGCACATCCTCGATGAAACTTACGATGCGCAACTGGAAGGTCAGGTCACCACACGCGAGCAAGCGATTGCGTTCGCCCAGCAGGTGGCAGGTCAGATGTGAAGGGGGCTATTGCCCGGCATGCGCATCGGCGAGCGCTTGCATGACCTTGGCAACATCCGGGTAGCTGGCGTTACGTAATTCTTCAGTAAGGGTGGCGGTGTAGTGAAGCCAATAGATGGTCAGCACGGTCATCATGATGGCCAACACCCACGAACCCAATTCCCCCACTGGATACTTGCGCACTTTCAGCAGCAAGCCCACGGCAATGCCCATCGCGCCCAGTTTGAACAGCACCAGGGCAAGATTGCTGCCAGAATTCAGTAGATAGTTGGCGATGGGATTGAGTTCTACCATGCCAATACTGTTGAAGTAGGTAAGCGTGTTGTACAGGTCCGCCAGGTTGAGAATGATGAC
>JANQFT010000256.1 GCA_028277685.1 Phycisphaeraceae bacterium | reverse complement strand
GCCGGTACCGGAAAGCTGCACGTTGCCGTGGTCGTCGGTTTCCACTTCGTCCTGCAGCTTGGTGACCATCGCTTCGCCGGAGGCATCGTGAATGCCTTCGCTGACCGCGATCAGACACCGGCCGAGCTTGCTGTAGATGCGATCGACATCAGCGATGAACTTATCTTCATCGAACGCCACCTCCGGCACGTACACCAGATGCGGGCCACTGTTATCACCGGCGCGACCGAGCACCGAAGCCGCGGTGAGGAAGCCCGCGTGCCGCCCCATCACCACGTTGATCTTGATACCGGGCAGGCTGCGGTTGTCCAGGTCGTCGCCCATGAACGCACAGGCCACGAACTTCGCCGCACTGCCGAAGCCGGGCGTGTGGTCGTTACAGACCAGGTCGTTGTCGATGGTCTTGGGAATATGGAACGCGCGGAGCTCGTAGCTGGCTTCCTTGGCCATCTCGTTCACGATGCGGCAGGTGTCGGATGAATCGTTGCCACCGGCGTAGAAGAAGTAGCGGACATCTTCCTTCTTGAACGACTCAAAGATGCGTTCGCAGAATGCCTTGTCCGGTTTGATGCGGCTGGAACCCAGACCCGCGCTCGGCGTTTCGGCCAGACGATCCAGGCGGTCCTGCGGCAGGTCGGTCAGGTCGATGAAGTCGCCTTCCACAATGCCCGCCACCGCGTGATGAGCACCGAGAATCTTGCCTTCAAATCCGCCGGCCTTCAGGCCTTCCACGCAGCCGACCAGCGACTGGTTGATGACGGCCGTGGGCCCGCCGGACTGACCAATGACTGCATTGCCTTTGAGAATATCCGCCATGATGGTTCATCCTTCGCGCTATCGCGATGCTGGGGGTACAACGAAACAGGTGGGTCCGGCAAGTCACCCCTGGTTTGCAGACAACTTCCGGGGGTTTCCGGGGGCGCGTAAAAGCCATCACGCGCTGAGCCGGCATTTTAGGGATTTAAAAAAATAAGACAACGGCGGCTACAAAAGCACCGCCGTGGGGCTGAAACACAGGTGACGGTATGTCGGTTTCAGCCGCGTTGGGCGCGTCGACGCAGCAGGCCCATCAAGCCGATGCCCAGAACAGCGACGCTCGCTGGTTCAGGCGTGACAATCACCGTGGCTGACTCGATTACAACAAAGTCGGTCTTCTGGAGAGGACCGGTGTTGTCAAAGGAATCGAGTAGCGGCAACATTGGGAACATGTCGCCCGCATTCCATACATTCACATTGTACATCGCGAGCACGACATCCTGGCCTGAGATAATGTGGCCAAATACGGTGTAGCCTGGATTCCCGTTGCCGTGATCGTAACCCGTGTTGTGCGCCATGTTGATATACCAGCCTGCGGTTGCGCTATCGGGGTCGCTGGTACGGGCAGCTCCAATGGTCATTGCCTCATTCAAGTCTCCCAGATGCGCCTCGTTCTCCACGCTGGGGTAACTGCCGACCACCGGATCGATCAGAAAGCGATCGCTCTCAGAAATCTTGTATGACGCGGTTTGTAGCACGTAATTGCCTGGACGATGATCCGAACGGTGGAAGACGTTATCGGTATAAAACCCATCATTCACATATTGCACGAAGTTATCGCGATGCAGTGGGGTGTTGTTGTGTAATTGGATGTCGAAATGCCCCAGGTGACGTACTTGCACACGCACGATGGGAGCCGCCTCGACCACGCTCGCGCACAACGACAACGCCACGCACACAACAGTTAGAAATCGAGTCATGATTTCTCTCTCTTCTTCCGTACGCGATCAGTAGAAATCGCGCTGTCACTTCACCGTCCAGCATCACAGCCACCTGCAAGATGCTTCCCATGGACGAGTTGACAGTGTTCCACACAACGCCAGTCAGGTCAATATGCAAATCATGAGTTTTGCATAATCTCGTCGGTCCACATAGCTGTCAGTTGCGGAGACGGCACTTGCGCGAAGCTGCTGCGCCACAAAGACATCGCCCGTGATTTGTGACCGTTTGTGCGCGAGGGGAAGTTTGAGCACTACCAGAACAAGCAGAGCTGGGATGTGTTCGGCAAGGCCCAATACATCGTGAGCTTCACCGCCGAGCGCGATCGTCACTACGACTTTGATTTCACCGCGCACGCATCGGTGGGGCATGCACGGTTGAAGCGTTGCAGGCGGGGGCGGAGCTTGGCGAAGCCGGCGTACAGCAGGTCGAAGATGGGGCGCAGAATGGGCCAACCGGTCCAGCGCCACAGCCAGCCCATGCCCATGGCGGCGTAGATGCGGCGGAAGGCTTCCATGCCGATGACCACCGA
>JANQFT010000155.1 GCA_028277685.1 Phycisphaeraceae bacterium | reverse complement strand
GGGCTGGCTCGCTTGAGCCAGTCATCACCTCGCAGTTGATCCCCGAAGCCGACCCGGAAACTGGTGCCCCCCGGGTGCTGGGTTTATCCCGAAAACCCCATAATTCGCCTGTAAACGTGGATTGAACCTGCTGTTTTGAAGAATTCAGGCATAAGCGTCCGATACTGAATACAGGTTATCGGCAACGTGATGTGGTCGATCACCCATTGGGGAAGTGAAAGTCACTGTGGTTCCCCGCGAGCCGTTTGCCCCATGTTTCCGGGGGGCGGACAAGCTTCCGGGAACGGGGTGGGTGGCAACGACTGACGGATCGGTCGTTGAAGGGCCACCATGGACGAGGCCTAACCGTGCGCACGATCGCAGTCATCAATCAGAAGGGCGGCTGCGGCAAGACCACCACGGCCATCAACCTTGCCGCTGCCTTTGCGAACCTCGGCCAAAAGACACTGCTGATCGATATGGATCCGCAGAGTCATTGCGCGCTGGGCCTGGCCGTGCCCGAGCAACAGGTCGATTGCACCATCGCCGATGCGCTGCTGGCCGACCCCAACAAGTTCAATGTGGCCAACGTGGTGTGGCAGATCAGTGGTCACCTTGACTTGGCACCGAGCACGGTGTCGTTGGCGGCTGCTGAACAGAAACTGGCCGGCGCACCCGATCGTGATCGTCGATTGGCCCGTGTGGTGGAACGACTCGCAAGCGGATACGAAATCTGCATCATCGATTGCCCACCCGCGATTGGTTTGCTCACGTTCAACGCACTGCGTGCTTCACATGAAGTGATCATTCCCGTCGAGACCAGTTACTTTTCGCTCAAAGGTGCGGTGAAGCAGGCGACCACGTTGCGCGTGTTGGCTGAACGTTGCGATCATCGCGTGACCATGCATGTGCTGCCCACGTTGTACGATGTGCGCACCAAGCTTTGCCGTGAGATTCTCACCGACCTGACCAAGCAGTTCGGCTCGCGCGTGCTGCCGATGCCCATCCACTTCAACAGCAAACTGAAAGAAGCGGCCAGCTTCGGCCAGCCCATCCAGGAATACGATCCCGCCTCGCGCGGTGCACAGGATTTTGAAAAACTCGCCCGCCACCTGATCGCACATCCGCCACGAGAAAGTGATGATCTTCGATGTTCGATCGACGATCTGCCTAAACGCGATGCGAAGTTGCACACCGCATCCGACGAACGAGAAAAAATTGCCAGTCAACGTGCAAAGGCCTTCCCACAGATCGAAGATCGCACATCGAAGATCAAAGATCAAACCCCTGCTCCCATCAGTCGCGCTGCCGAACTGGTGCAACGCGCCAGGGCTTTGGCTGAACGCACGGCCGATATGCAAAAACGCCTCGCAGCCGACCCCGAAGTGGCGAAAATCGAAACCCGCGATCGGCACGAAGCCGCCCCCATCGCCGACCCGACGAAGAAAGCCACCCTCGCACAAAAACTCGAAAAACTTTACGGCGTCCGCCAGAGCGAACAGGGCATGCTCTTCGTGCAACCGCTCAATGGTCAGAAACAAATGGCGCTCGCCGGCGATTTCAACGGCTGGTCCAACGACAAAACGCCCATGCGCCGCAACGAAAGACTCGGCGTGTGGGAATGCTGCATCCCGCTGCAAACCGGCCGCTACCGCTACCGCCTGGTCGTCGATGGTAAGTGGACCAGCGATCCGCACAACACCTATGTGGAAGCCAACCCGTTCGGTGAACTGAACAACGTGGTGGAAGTTGGGTAACGCGGCCACTCGTCTACTGAATCCAACAATTTCCCATTGGACAAAACCATTTGACGTGTCACACTATGGCTGTGTCCGCTGCATCGTGCGCGGGCGAAACGATCCGGGGCTGCCATGACATACGCGGCAGCAGGAACTCTGCTTAATCCCACCTGTACCCACTACCCACTTCCGGGAGCGGGGCAGGGGGAGGGCTGGGGCTTTGAGCGACGCAGACAAAACCCGCCAGGCCATCGAAGCGCTGGCTGAACTCTACCTGACCGGACCGGACGTGGAACTCGCTCCGCCATCCGAACCGGGTGAGCAGTTCACAGCGCCGCACGCTGACCAACCACCATTGGTCGAAGGTGTGCTGGTGGGCCATCTTCCTGGTTTTGCTTCGGCGTGGATTTCGCAATACGCCGATCATCTGGCCGGCGAGCGCGGGCATGTCGCGTTGTGCCATGTCGATGCGGATGAGTTGGATATCGAACTGATCGAAGCCAACCCGCAACGTCAGCCGAGCGCATTGGGGTTGGCTGAACCCGTCACGGCTGCCGACCGGAAACTGCGCGATCTGCTGGATGAACTGGCCACCGGCACCAAGGGGTGGCTGGTTCACCTGGGCGACCCGGTCATGCCACTCACGCGGTGGTTGGCATCGCGTTTGGATACGTGGACCATTCTCACCGGTTGCGATGAGGCTGCTCTCGTGGCGGCGTATCAATTGCTGAAAAAACTCATGCGCGATGGTGACGGCGCAAGCCCACCCCAGCGCGTGCAACTGATGTTCATGGGTTGCGATGAAGATGAAGCGCAGCAGGCCGTTGCTCGTTTGCAACGAGCGGCCGAACGTTTCTTGCGTGTCCCCGTCACGACTATCGGCTCGCGCAGGCAGATGCAACCGGTGCGCAAACGCGCTGTCGCTTCATTTGAGCATTTCCCCGAGGCCGACCCGCCACACTGGCAAACGTTGATGGATTTCATTACTGGCCTGGAAACTGTGCCTGCACTGGAGCCGGTGGTCGCGGTGGCAGGACCTGAACTCCCCTCCAAGCCGCAGGCTGAGACTGACGAAGCCTCAGATGCACCAGAGCCTCAACAATCAGAACCGCAGTCATCAGCGGTCAGCGATCAGGCTCACGCCTCAAACCCCATGCCTCAAGCCTCCCCTGAAGTACTGACGGATTTCATCGATAACCTTTCCCCTCTTCCCACCCGATGCCCGCACCATCCGCGCGTGCAGCTCGGTCTGGCTGACGATGATCATCTCCACGTGCTGGCCCATGCCGAGGGTGATGCCATTCGCTCGACCTGTGCCGACCTGCTGGCCGTCGCCGGTTGGGCGCAGCAGAACGTGGGGTTGATCGTGGGAGATCATCAGGTCAGTACCGCAGCCCCACCCACCCTTCACCTGTTTGTGGATCGCCCCAAACTCGTCAGCGACCTGGTCGGTTCGCAGACCGTCAATCTGCATCTGCTGTTGCCGATCACCGTGGCCAACAATGTCACTTGGCATCACGTTGAATTGAACTGACCAGCATTTGCCCCTCACATGATGTGCGGCTAACCTGCCCGCTTCACCATTTGCGGGAGTTACCCATGGCCATGCAAGTTGGCGTGATCGGTTGCGGCGCGATCAGTGGCGCGTATTTCAAGCACGGTAAAGACCTCGATGCCATCGAGTACGTTGCCTGTGCCGACCTTCTACCCGAAGCCGCGCAAAAACGTGCGGATGAATTCGGCGTCGGTAAAATCTGCACGGTGGCTGAGCTGTTGGCCGACGATTCGGTCGATGCGATTTTGAACCTTACCATTCCCGCCGCCCACGCGGAGATTTCGCTTCGAGCCATCGACGCCGGCAAGCACGTGTACAACGAGAAGCCGCTCGGTGCCACACGCGAAGAAGGCAAGCAGATTATCGATGCCGCCAAAGCCAAAGGTGTGCGCGTGGGTTGCGCGCCCGACACCTTTTTTGGGGCCGG
Organism: Phycisphaeraceae bacterium; assembly: GCA_028277685.1. Taxonomy (GTDB): domain Bacteria; phylum Planctomycetota; class Phycisphaerae; order Phycisphaerales; family Zrk34; genus JANQFT01. The sequence goes on along the minus strand of JANQFT010000155.1, from coordinate 7,353 downwards.
TCATCAAACGGCGCGCAAGCTCATCGATGATGGCGCAATCGGTAAACCCGTGGCCGTAGTCGCGTTCATGATGTGCCGCGGACATGAGTCGTGGCATCCCAATCCCGAGTTCTACTACGCACCAGGCGGCGGGCCGATGTTCGACATGGGGCCGTACTATCTGACCGACATGATTCAACTGCTCGGCCCCATCCGCCGCGTGACCGGCTCCACCGCCGTGTGCATCGACCCGCGCACCATCACACACAACAAGTCCGGCAAAGAAGGCAAGCAGATCAAAGTCGAAACGCCCGACCACGTGGCCGGCACCATCGACTTTGCATCCGGCGCAGTCGGCACCATCATCACCAGCTTCGCCGTCAGTGCCGCCACCCTGCCCCGCATTCAGGTGTACGGCACCGATGGCACGCTCGACGTGCCCGATCCCAACGGTTTCGATGGTGAAGTGAAAATCAAGGCGGCTGGCGATGAAGACTGGCGCACCGTCGACCCCACGCACCCCACCGGCTACGGCCGCGCCGCAGGCTTGGCCGACATGGCCCTGGCCATCGAACAAAACCGCCCCCACCGCGCGTCAGGTGATCTGTCATACATGGCCCTGGAAGCAATGCAGGGCTTCCTGGAATCCGCAGAGTCTGGCCAGGCCGTGGACATCACACCCAGCGATTGCCAGCCCGCGCCACTGACGACCGATCATGCCTTTGGTCAATTTTCGTGAGACTGCATGCACGAAGGACACATGCCATTTGTACGGCATGTCAAGTGAAACATCGCGCCGCAATGCTGGCAAACACCTGCTTCGTGCGAGAAGGGCATGTTACGTTCGCACACACGGCACGGATGCCCAACAGGATTTTGCACTGAGTCTGGCAGCATGAGATCTGACATCTTTGCTACCTGGCCAACATCCGTGCCGTGGATACAACGCACACCACGATAAACGAACCAACTGGAAAACATGGCCAAAATACCGACCTGAATGCGCTTACTGTAAATCGCAACAACAGTAAGTATCAAAGCGATCAGAAGTCCGGCAAGTATGAGAAAGATGCCTTTAACAGGCTGTCGGACTGGCGGCATGCTATCCATGTAAACTTGCCTTCCAGTGATTACTAACTGCGATTATATCCCCGCGCGTAATCGGCGCGGCAGCGTTGTTCTATGGTTTGATAACTGGACACCCAAAGTACCTTGTTGGTGATTCTGTTGTAACACCGGACAGAAAGTCTGTCACGCGGCGCGGCGACGGCGTTTGATGCGTTGCACCATCACGTAACCGCAGATGATCAACACGCCCATACCGGCGAGGATGAGGGGAATCGGCCCTTCGTGTTTCATCGCTTCTTCGAAGTTGGTGGTAAAGCGTGCGACGTACCAGCCGATGAACATGTGCAGGCTGACGGTGACGATGGCGGTGCTGCAGTCGGCGGTAAGAAATTTCCAGCGCGGCAGGTGCATCATGCCGGTGATAAGCAGTGTGGGATAACGTGTACCGGGGATGAAACGGCAGGCCACGATCATCCAGGCACCATGTTGCTGCACGTGGTGCTTGGCCCAGAGCAATCGACGCGGGTGCAGCAAGCGCTTGACCCATCGCCTTTGCAGGACCGCCTTGCCGAAGTGCCACCCCAGCCAGACGGTAATACTGTCCGCGATGATCACGCCCACGTAAATCACGATCCAAGCGACCCACCACGGACGAAGCACCTCCTGGTAGACCAGGAAGCCGGCGAACACGGTGATGATTTCTTCGGTGATGGGCGCGCCGGCTCCGGTGATCACCAACACCACAAACAAGGCGATGAAAATCAACACCGGGTGCTCTGAAAGACTGCCCAACCAATCCGTCAGCATGTTCGAAAGCAATTGCAAAGATGCCTCCTGGAGGCGTATGGTCAAGCGACGTCAACCACCAGGTTTGTCCGCAGGTGGTGTCTGACGCGCTTTGATCTGTTCACGAAGTTGATTCATACGTTTGGTATCTGCTTCGCTGAGCGATGCTTCTGCCAGTTGTGCCGCGTGCCCGGTCAATGCGGCTGCTTGTTCGGTTTGCTTGGCAGTGAGCGCGGCTTCGGCGGCGTCGAGCAACCATGTGCCCACGCGCGCCTTGGCGGATGCATCGGCAGCAATCCATGCCTTGGCCACGGTGATCGCCTGCTCATGCGCGCCGTCAGCCAGAGCTGTTTGCACCTGACCGGCACGTACCTGATTGAGGTAGGCAGCCGGTAGCGCCTTGGCCGCCGCGAGTCGATCATAAAGCGGTCGCGCTGCAGCGGTGTCTTTGGCTTGCAGAAGCAGGTCGGCGTAACGCAGGATGAGGACGAGGCGCTCCGGATTACCATCGGGCAGCGTTTCTCCGTTGGTGGATTTGGGCTGCGAGATGGCCTGAAGAATGCTCAGTCGCAATGCCTTGCGGGCAGGTTGCCTGGCTAGTTGATCGTCAAGCCGTTGCATGGCGGGCAGGGGCAGGCGGTTGGCCACTGCGACGACGGCCGCGTCCCACGCGGATTTCAATTCACCATTGGCAGGTTCATGGGCTAACAGTGCCTCGATCACCTGGGGAGTGTTCCCGCGTCGGGCGGCCACGGCCAGGGCCTGGTCTGCCACCGAAGCATCGCCCAGTTTGGCCAGCAGAGCGGCGGGGTCGTAGTGGTCGCCCAGGAATGCTTCGCCAGCGGCGCGTCGCACATTGAGTTGTTGATGGTCGAGCAACTTCACCAGAGTTGGTGCGTCGGCTGGGTCACCGATTTTGCCGAGCAGACGAATGACGGCGGGGTCAGGTTCAGCTGCTTTGGCCAGATGATCGCGTGACAGCTTGAGTACGCCCACCTGTTGTGCCGGGCTGAACAGTTTCGCCTCGACTGCCACGATCAGGAAATTCGCCGAGGCGGTGCGGAGCGCCGGTCGGGCCAGCAGAACCAGGGCGGGGTCGATCGCTTTGTCCTGAGGCACGCGAGACAGCAACGACAGGTAAGCTGCCTGAACTGAAGGCGTTGCTTCAGGCAGGAGTAAAGAAGCCACCTGCACTGCGGCAGGTTCATCGCCCAGATCGCGCAGCAACGCCGCGGCATGGGTGCGAACCAACGCATCGGCATCGGTCAGCTTTTCACGCATGGCAGCGCGGGTTTCATCGTTGATCGGTTCAGCGCTCAGCAGGCTGCGCTCGATCAGTTCCAGTGCCAGCAGACGCAGTTGCGCGGTGGGGTTGTGCAGCATTTCACGGAGCAGCACGGGGCGCTGAGCAGGTTCGGTGGCGGTGTAGAGCCGATTGTACACATCGCTGAGGCGATCGGTCAGCGCGACCTGTTGCTGTTCGAGTTGGTTGACGCGCACGCCGAGCGACCGCGTCAGTCGGCCGAGCCATCGTTCGTGCGGCAGATGTTTGTGTTCGGTCCACCAGTCGCCCCACGCGGCGGGATTATCGCTGAAGCGGGTAATGCCGGTGAGCTTCTGCAGGGCCTGCGCCGCGGCAACGATGACCTGGCGATCGCCCCCCGGGCGCACCAGGTTCACCAGCGCCTCGACCGATGGGGCCTGGCGGTGTTCAGCCAGCGCTTCGATCGCGCCCAATCGCCGGGCGAAATCTTGTTTCGTGTCACCGGCGATGGTAATTAACTGCTGCATGACCTGGGGGTCTTCATAGCGCCCCAGTGCGCTGGCCACGGCCTCGCGCACGGCAGCGTCGGATGACCCGATCAGTTGAATCAGCGGTGCGATCAACGCGCGGGGGGGATCCGCACTTCGAGCCAGGGCCAATGCGATGGCTTTCCGCGTGGTGGGGTCGGCACGGTTCAGTTGTTCAGCGAGTTGCTCGTTGGCGGTGGGCCAGTTGCGGGCGATCAGGCTGGCTGCGGCGTCGAAGCGTTTGGCTTGGTCGATTTTCGCATCGGTCAGTACGCCCATCAGCAGATTCAGATCTCGCTTCTGGTCGGGTGAAAGGCGGGTGGTTTCGGGCCGCGCCACGGTCACCGGCTCAGATTCTGCAGGCGATGGCGCCTTGTCTGGTTCGGCTGTTTGCCCGGTGGTCACCGTCACCCAGACACACACCACCATCAGGCTGGTTAGGGTTCGGTAAACAGATTGGGTGGACAAACCGGGAAACAACATTGATTAGGCCTCGTGGACGCTGCAAGCACGTTGTACAATATACCGACCTATCGTGCTGCGTGGGTAAATGTGTCTTCACATATTTGACGCCCGACTGAGCGATGGGTGCATGAGAATGAGTCAAAATGAACGATTGGTTTGAAGCTGAGAAACGCGTCGAGCGTGCCCATGAGTTGTATGAATCGGGCCGCTGGGAGGAAGCGCTGCGCGAACTGCGGGCGGCGCTGCGTGTGAATCCGAACCAACCGGAATGGCAATACAACCTGGGGGTGACCCTCGAAGCGATGGGCCGTTTTGCTGATGCGATCGATGCATTCAAACATACGCTCGATCATGAGGGAGAAGACGTTGAGTTGCTGAACATCTTGGGGATCAACTGCACGCGCATCGAACGGTACGCTGATGCCCTGGGTTATCTTGAACGTGCAGAACAACTCGATTCAACCGAGCCTGCCTCGTACATCAACCGCATTGAAACCTACACCGCCCTGGGTGAGCACGACCAGGCGCGCACCATGTTCTACATGGCGCTGCAGGTAGCGGAGGATGAACCGCCCAAGGCGTTTTTGAACATGGCCGCGGGATTGCTTGTCTGTGGTGAAATCGATCGCGCCTTGTGGTGCCTGGAACAGGTACAGCGCCTCGACCCCAACGAAGAACAACTGCACGCAAGACTCGGCAACGCCTGGCGGACCAAAGGTGACACCGAAAAAGCCTACGCCAGCTACATCGAGCACCTGCGGCGTGAACCGGGTGATACCGAAACGCTGCTGGACCTTGGCAATCTGCTGGTCGAGATGAACCGCCCCAGTGAGGCGGCAGAAAAATTCCGCCGGGCCATCGAACTTGAGCCTGCCAATGCCGATGCTCACTTCTGCTTAGGCCAACTCGCGCTCATGGCCGATCACCCCGCTGCCGCCAAACGTTCATTCCAGATGACGCTGCAGATTCGCCCCGACCGACCGGAAGCGAATCAGCGATTGGCCGCGATCGCGTTGATTGAAGGCGATGCAGACTTAGCACGTCAACATCTGCAGGCTGAACTGGAGATTCATTATCCGCATCGATGCGTTGCCTCGGAAGAGGAACTGGGCCGCTTGTTGCTCGATGCACAGATGGCCGTGCAGGCGGCAGAAGTGTATGCCCGTGTGGTGCGTTTGCGTCCGGACGATGCGAAGCTGCATCATCAGTTTGCGGTGGCACTGTTTCTCACCGGTCATACTGAATCGGGCGTGCGTCACTGCCGTCGCGCGGTGAAGTTGGATGACCAGTTCCTGCTGGCCATGCACAACCTGACGGTGGCCAGCATGCAGTTGGGCCAATGGCGCCACGCCTCGTACTGGCTGAACCGTGCGAAAAAAATCAGCGCGAAAGACCGCCGCATGCGAAGCCTCCGACGTGAGCTGAGGGCCGTGATTTTCCGCGATAACGTTCGCGCGTTCATGCAGAAGGTAGCCGGCCGGCGCGCTGCGAAACGGTAATTCCCTCATTAGACATGTTCTGGCCATCCTACTATCATCCCCCGCTTCATTTCCGGGTCACCTTGTTACTTGGGAGACCGACATGCAGAAGTTGCGACTGAACGTTCTGGTGCTGCTTGCGATGGCCTTTCTGGCCGTGAGTTGTCAGCACAGGTCTGACGACTTGGTCATCGAAGTGCGCGATTTGAATCCCTGGACGTCGATCGACATGAATGATGATCCGGATAAATTTCACTTCGCCATTGTGTCGGACAACACCGGTGGATCACGCCCGGGTGTCTTCGCAGACGCTGTCGGCAAGCTCAACCTGCTGCAACCAACCTTTGTGATGAGTGTGGGCGACCTGATCCAGGGCTACACCGAAGACGAGGCGCAACTCGATATCGAGTGGGCTGAGTTCAACGCGATGATCACCAAGCTCGAGATCCCCTTTTTCTACACTGCGGGCAATCACGACATCACCAACCCCGTCATGCAGAAAAAGTGGGACGAACTGTACGGACGCTCATACTACCACTTCATTTATAAGGATGTGTTGTTCTGTGTACTCAACACGGAAGACACACATCACACCACCATCAGCGAAAAGCAGCAGGCCTACTTCCGTAAAGTGTTTGCAGAGCACCCGAACGTGCGTTGGACGTTGCTGTTCATGCACAAGCCAGCTTGGGTCTACGACGAACGCGCCACACCCGAGAAGCCCAGCAAAACTGGATGGCAACCGATTGTCGATGCACTGGGCGATCGCGATTACTCGGTGTTCGCCGGTCACTTTCACACCTACACGAAGTACGAGCGGAACAAGAAGAACCACTACATTCTCGCCACCACCGGCGGCGGCAGTCGATTGCGCGGCCCCATCTACGGACAGTTCGATCATGTGATGTGGGTCACGATGACCGACGATGGCCCACGCATCGCAAATCTGATGCTGGATGGCATCTTCGACGACGCCGTGCGCGATGAGGCCACCGCCAAACTCGTGCGCAAAGTCACCGCAACGCCTCCCATCGCGATCGATCCGGTCACCTTCACCGGTGAGCGCGTCACCGAACCTGTTTCTACCCAATTGCACGTGGCTAATTACTCTGAAGGTGTCATGCACGCCAGCGCGAACATCGTGGGTTCTGCTGAACTTTCACCGAAGCCGCGCGGGTTCAACGTGACGGTGCAACCAGGTAAGCAGAAGACGATCGATTTGAACATCGACCTGCCCCGTGGTCCGGTCAATCCGGACGCGGTACCGCCCGTCGTGGCCGAATGGTCTGTGTCATACGAGTTTCCCGGTCGAACCAAGCCGCTCAGTTTCACTGGCAGCAACGCGCTGGGCATGGTCACCATCGGCAAACTACCCAAACGCACCGCGCCCGTGGTGGTGGATGGCAAGCTGAACGAATGGAAAAGCCTGCCCCATGTATGCAAGAATCCTCAGCAGGTGCTGGGCCTGGTCGATTCGTTGAAAGGCCCGAAAGACAACAGCTTCCGCTTCGCTGTGGAGCATGATGCGGAATACGTCTACATCGCCGCCCGTGTGATTGACGATGAAGTGCTGACGATTCCGAACCTTCCGCCGTGGTTCCAAGATGGCATCGAAATTCGCGTGGATGCCAGACCCGACCCGCAGCGTTCAGCCAACCGTGGCAAGCGCGAGATGACCGATCACCTGTTCTTTGCGTTCGTCCCCGGTGACGATGGCAAACCCGTGTTCAGCTTCCAGCCCCACCGGCTGCCCAAGGGCACGCAGTATGCCTGCCGCACGCTGCCG
>JANQFT010000152.1 GCA_028277685.1 Phycisphaeraceae bacterium | reverse complement strand
CATGATTTGCCGCTTGCCTGACCAGTGCGGCCGTGCGCGGCATCTGCGCAAACATCTCATCGCCATGGCTCGCCATGGCTTCATTGAGGGCGGCATTCGCTTTGGCGATGAAGTCTGATGCTTTGGCGATGCTGATGTGCTGGGCGCCGCCGATGCGTCCGGTGAGATCGCGGTAGTGTCCGATGGGTCGTGTCTTCACGGAGCCTTGCAGCGTGCGACAGAACTCGCGCAGGGCTTCGGGCGTGTCACCGCGATCAGCAGCTTCCGCGATGTCGGCGAGTTTCAGGTGGCCGTAGAAACCCATCAGCATCACGTCGCCATTCTGGACGAATTCAACGATCTGCTTTTTACCGACCTCGTTTTGCGTGCCGAAAAAACTGGAACCGTCTTGTTCATGCACACCGTCGTAGAACACCAACACGTCGAGTTGATCTGCCGCCTGGTTATAAAACCAACAGATACGCTGGCCGCAAAGTGCCACGCAACTGGGCAGAGCAAAAACCAGGCACACAAGCACGATGATTAGAAGGGCGCGGAAAAGTTGCATCGCAGGCTCCCGAGTTCCGGGGGTGGATCTGCATCGTATGATACGACCCGTCAGCGTCGGCTGCGAGGCGTTTATTCTCCCGATGCTGCGAACACTTCAGCATGTTGTGTGATTGGATCGGCGTTGGCATCCACAGTGATGGGAATGGTCATGTCGTAGGTGACGGGTTGCAAACACCGCGTGTCATCACAGGCTTGCGTTTGCGCCCTCACCGTCAGCGTGAGTTGCGATGGTGCGTTTGTACCGATGGTCACCGGAACGAACACCATGGGCTGACCTTGATGCACGTGGATCGGCTTGCTGAGGATCGGGTCCGTGATGACATCTGATGGTGGGTACTTCGCCGCCCCCACAGTGACATGATCGGTTGAATCGATTGTCACCTGGGTGCTGACCAAGTGTTCCTGCTCCGGGTTATCTGCGTAGATGTGCCAGCCTTCGGCCACACTGAACCGGACCGCGATGTGCATCGTCTGCCCGGGTGACACGCGCTTGTGTGAGGCGAACACTTCGACCGACACGGGTGGAGTGCCTGCATGGGCATCGGCGGTCGACACTGCACCAGCACGGGCAGGCAACACATCGCTGTTGGTATGGTCGAGTTGTTGCTTCAAAGCGATGAGAAGGAGTTCCTGGCCATAGCCATCCGATTGGATCACGCCGGCAAAAGCATTCAAGCATTGCACGGCCGCATCACGATATCGGGGCTGAGCGGAGGCATCGCTCAAATGCATCAACGCCAGCGCAGTCGCCCCGTTGGGATGCGGTGTGTTGCCCCCGCCCAAGGGGTTGGCGGATCGCCCGAGCAATACCTCGTGCATGCCACTGGTGTAGTAGAACGCGCCGGTTTGCGGATCGGTGAACGCTTCGATCATGTGGTCGGCCAGGCGTGTTGCTTCATCCAGCCAGACAGGATCGTTCGTGGTTCTGTGCAATGTCGCCAGGGCATCGATCAGCAAGGCGTAGTCATCCAGGTAAGCGGGGATGGAAGCAACCCCATCGGACCACACCCGCATGAGTTGGCCGTCGATCTGCATGTCCTTCAGAATGAATTTGGCTGCCGATGCGGCCAGCGCGGTGTACGCCGGCCGATCGAGTGTGTGGCCTGCTTCGGCCAGCGCGCCGATCATCATTGCGTTCCAACTGGTGAGGATTTTGTCATCCGTGTGCGGACGAATCCGTTTATCGCGATGGGTACGTAACCGGTCGGCCAGGGCATCAAAGTGTGCCTGCTGCGCAGGCTCGATGGATCGCGGCAGGTAGAGGATGTTCGTTTCTTCGGCTTGACCGCTGGCTTCATCGTGCCAGTTACCGTCAGCTTGCACGCCGAATACATGCATGAACGCTTCGGCGTCATCGCCCAACACTTCCCGGATTTCGTGAGCTGGCCAAACGTAGAACTTCCCTTCCTTCCCTTCGGAATCCGCATCGATGGCGGAGAAAAAACCGCCTGCATCATGCAGCATCTCTCGCTGAAGCCAACTTACGATGCGATCCGCCACGCGCCGGTATGCTTCGTTCTTTGTCAGGCGATACCCCGCAGCATACGCATCAAGGAGCTGCGCATTGTCGTACAGCATCTTCTCGAAGTGGGGTACAAACCATTTGGCATCGGTCGAGTAGCGGTGGAACCCGCCGGCGATCTGATCGTGCATGCCGCCGTGTGCCATGGCATCGAGTGTTTGCGTGAAGATGTTCAGCGTGGTTGCGTCGGGTTTCTGATCGTGCATGGCGATCAGCAGTGCCAGCGCGCCATGTGGCGGGAACTTAGGGGCGGAGCCGAATCCGGCATGGGTGGTGTCGAATGAATGATGAAGCTGGGCGACGACACGCTCAACATCCCTGCGCGAGAGTTGATCGCCTGATGAGGGGAGCGCCTGCATTTGCCGAATGGCTTGCGACAAACGGTCGGCCTGCTCGTCGATTTCGGCGCGGCGTGCGCGCCAGGCTTCGGCCAGTTGTGTCAACACGCTGATGAACCCCGGCCTGCCATAGGCATCGTTCTTCGGAAAATACGTGCCGGCGTACCAGGGGCGGCCGTCGGGCGTGAGCCAAACGCTATTCGGCCAACCGCCGCGCTGTGTCATGAGTTGCGTG
>JANQFT010000110.1 GCA_028277685.1 Phycisphaeraceae bacterium | reverse complement strand
CGTCAGATTGGTGCGTTCTTTTACGTTTGAAGTTGTATGTCGTAGTAAGGTCATGGTTGTTTCTTTGGTGTGGTCCCCTCTCCCTTGAAGGGAGAGGGTTAGGCTAAGACCCTCACCCTAACCCTCTCCCTTCAAGGGAGAGGGGACCAAACCAAAGGAACAACCATGACCTTACTACGACATACAACCTCGGAAGTAAAAGAACGCACCAATCTGACGGTCAATCCGGCCAAGACGTGTCAGCCCATCGGCGCAATGTACGCCGCCCTCGGCCTGCACGGCTGCCTGCCGCACAGTCACGGCTCGCAGGGCTGCTGCTCGTATCACCGGTCCACGCTCACCCGGCACTACAAGGAACCGGTGATGGCGGCCACCAGTTCGTTCACCGAAGGCTCCAGCGTCTTCGGCGGGCAGAGCAACCTCGTCAGCGCCATCGACACCATCTTCACCACCTACGATCCCGATGTGATCGCGGTGCACACCACGTGTCTGTCGGAAACGATCGGTGATGACATTCCGCAGATCATCGAAGCGGCGAAAGACAAGGGCAACATCCCCGAAGGCAAGCACGTCATTCATTGCAACACGCCGAGTTACGTCGGCTCGCATGTGACCGGCTTCGCCAACATGACCACCGGCTTCGTGAAGTACTTCGCGGAAAAGACGGATGAAAAGACCGACACCCTCAACCTCATTCCCGGTTGGGTCGAGCCGGGTGACATCCGCGAAATGAAACGCATCGCCGAAGTGATGGGCGTGAACACCATCACCTTCCCCGATACGTCCGGCGTGCTCGATGCTCCCCAAACCGATACGCACGAGATGTACCCCAAGGGGGGCACCACCGTTGATGAACTCAAACGCACCGGCGCGAGCAAGGGGACCGTCGCGCTCGGTAGTTTTGCCTCCGGACCGGCCGCGAGTGAGTTGGAGATCAACTACGGCGTGCCCAACACCATCATCGACCTGCCCATCGGGGTACAGGCAACCGATCGCTACGTGCAAGCGCTGGCTGAGATGGCCAGCGTCGATGTGCCTGCCAGCCTGACCGATGAGCGCGGCCGTCTGGTCGACATGATCATCGACATGCATCAGTACACCGCCGGCAAACGTGTGGCAGTGTTTGGTGATCCCGATCAACTCATTTCGATCTGTGAATTCCTGGTCGCGCTGGACATGAAGCCGGTCTACGTGGTGACCGGCACACCGGGTAAAGCCTTCCTGCGTCGCATGAAACAGGTGCTGGGCACGTACGTGCCGGAAGCGGAAGTCGCGCAGGGCAACTGTGCCGACATGCTGCTGCTGCATCAGCTCATCAAGAAGGAGCCGGTCGATCTGCTCATCGGCAACACCTACGGCAAATACATCGCGCGCGATGAAGACATCCCCTTCGTGCGACACGGATTCCCGATTCTCGATCGCCAGGGTCACCAGCATCTCTCGACGTGTGGCTACCTCGGCGGCATCCGCCTGCTGGAAAAAATCCTCACCGTACTGATGGATCGCCAGGACCGCGACAGTCCCGAAGAAAGCTTTGAACTGACCATGTAATCATCTTCGCCATTCTCGCCCGGGTCGGCTTGCCTCGGCCGGCTCGGTGCTTTGACTCTGTTCGCCTTCTGCTTCTTGGAACCAACCATGACCATGCCCGGACACAACCTGCCCATTCTTGATGCACGCAAACCGCACGTGCACACCAAGGGTGACCAGCCGATCAACATCGCGTGCGAAAAGCACAGCGTGGCCGGTTCGGTGAGTCAGCGGGCGTGCGTGTTCTGCGGATCACGGGTGGTGCTTTACCCCATCGCCGATGCGGTGCATCTGGTGCATGGTCCGATCGGTTGTGCTGCCTATACGTGGGACATCCGCGGCTCGCTTTCTTCTGGCCCGGAACTGCATCGGCTCAGTTTCTCCACCGACCTGCGAGAAAAGGACGTCATCTACGGCGGAGAAAAGAAACTCGAACAGGCACTCGATGAACTGATCGCGCAGTATTCCCCCAAGGCGGCGTTCGTTTACTCCACGTGCATCGTGGGGTTGATCGGTGATGATGTGGAAGCGGTCTGCCGCAAGCTGACTGAAGCGAAAGGCATTCCCGTCATCCCCGTGCATAGCGAGGGTTTCAAAGGCACAAAGAAAGACGGTTACCACGCAGCGTGCGCGGCGATGTTCAGCCTGGTCGGCACGGGCGATACCGCTGGCATCAAGCCGCACAGCATCAATATTCTTGGCGAGTTCAATCTGGCCGGCGAAGCGTGGATGATTCGTCGTTACTACGAGCGGATGGGGGTGCAGGTCGTCAGCACGATCACCGGCGACGGCCGCATCGATGACATTCGCCGGTCACATGGCGCCACGCTGAACGTGGTGCAATGCTCCGGCAGCATGATGCCGCTGGCGAAGATGATGCAGGAGCAGTACGGCATTCCGTTCATTCGCGTGTCGTACTTCGGCGTCGAAGATGTGGCCAATGCGTTGTATGATGTGGCCAGTCACTTCAAAGACCAAGCGATCACCCACAATGCCCAGCAGATCGTTCGCGCCGAACTGGAAGGTCTGCTTCCTGCGCTGACCCGCTTCCGTAACGACCTCACCGGTAAGCGGGCTGCCATCTACACCGGTGGCGCATTCAAGGCATTCAGCCTGGTGCGTGCGTTACGTAAGCTTGGCATGCAAACGGTCGTCGCAGGTTCACAGACTGGCGGGCGGGAAGACTATGAGCAGTTGCGCAACCTGTGCGATGACGGGGCCATCATCGTCGACGATACCAACCCGGTCGAACTGGCGCGATTCGTGCAGGAACGACAAGTCGATCTGCTCATCGGCGGCGTGAAAGAACGACCGATCGCTTACAAACTCGGCATTGCATTTTGTGATCACAACCACGAACGCAAGATCGCGTTGGCTGGGTTTGAAGGCATGCTCAACTTCGCGAAGGAAGTGCATGGTTCGGTGACCAGCCCGGTGTGGCGATTCGCTCCGTATCGTCACGCGACTGAAGCTTCAAACCAAAGGGGGATTGCCTGATGTCTGCCCCCAAACCCACACCAGTATTCAGCGCGACCACCAATGCGTGCAAAGCGTGCACCCCGCTCGGTGCGTGTCTTGCCTTCCGTGGCGTGGAAGGTTGCGTGCCGTTCCTGCATGGTTCGCAGGGATGCAGCACCTACATACGACGATACATGATCGGCCACTATCGCGAACCGATCGACATCGCTTCATCGAACTTTTCCGAATCGAGCGCGATCTTCGGTGGCGGTGAAAATTTCTGCACCGGCATCGAGAACGTGATCGCGCAGTATGACCCGTCCGTCATCGGCGTGGCCACGACTTGTCTTGCCGAGACGATCGGCGACGACATGAACCTGATGATGCACGAGTACCGCGCCGCCCATCCGGATACGTCGGTCCCGATCGTGCATGTGTCGACGCCATCCTACACCGGCACGCATGCAGAGGGATTCCACGCGGCCGTGCGGGCGCTGGCCGACCAACTGGCCGAAGGTGGCCCACGTGAGCCGCGTTGTGTGAACCTGATGCCGGGCATGGTGTCCCCGGCCGATATCCGCCACCTGCGCGAGCTGTGCGAAGTGTTCGACATCCAGCCCACCATCCTGCCGGATTACAGCGACACCCTGGATGGCGGATCATGGCGGGAATATCATCGCATACCCGAAGGCGGTACGTCACTTGCCGCGATTCGCGCGATGGGGCGGGCTGCAGGTTCCATCGAGTTCACCTCCGTCTGTGATGAATCCGCCACCGCCGCGCCGCTGCTCAGCGAACGCTTTGATGTGACCGCCCATCGGCTCGACTTGCCCATCGGCATCGACGCCACCGACCAGTTCTGCCAGACGCTCAGCCAGATCAGTGGCCGGGCCACACCCAAACGTCTTGCTGCTGAACGTGCGCGATTGATCGATGCCTACATCGATGGCCACAAGTATCTCAGCGGTACCACCGCCGCACTGTACGGCGAAGAAGACCTCGTCGTCGGGCTGACACGGTTCTGCTGCGAGATCGGCATCACGCCGGTGCTTTGTGCGTCCGGTGGTAACAGCGGCAATTTTGAAACCAGCATTCGCCACATCAGCGAACTCACCGGTAACACGCAGGTGATCGCCAACGCCGACTTCGCAGAGATCGAGGCGGCCATCACCGACAACAAGCCCGACCTGATGATCGGCTACACCCGCGGGTATGCCGTCAGCCGTCGGCTCGACATTCCCCTGGTGCGCGTGGGCTTCCCGGTGAGCGATCGCATTGGCGCCGCGCGCCTGTTGCACGTGGGGTACCGCGGCACGCAACAACTGTTCGACCGAATTGTCAACACGCTCATCGAAGCGAAGCAGGATGCTTCGCCCGTGGGCTACATGACCATGTAAGGAGTCAGATCATGGTCCTTGATATCAGCAAACATCCCTGTTTCAACGATAAAGTTCGACACGAATACGGCCGCGTCCATCTGCCCGTTGCTCCCGCATGCAACATCCAATGTAACTTCTGCGATCGCGCGTTCGATTGCATGAACGAAACACGTCCCGGCGTGACCAGTACGGTTCTGACGCCGGAGCAGGCATTGCGTTACCTGGATCGTGTGATGGTGAAGGACCCGCGCATCACGGTGGTGGGAATCGCCGGGCCAGGGGATCCATTTGCGACGCCGGATGCAACGTTACGCACACTGCAACTGGTTCGTGAGAAGTATCCGGACATGATTTTGTGTGTGGCGAGCAACGGGTTGAATGTCGAGCCTTATGTGGATCGCATGGCGGAACTGAATGTTTCGCATGTGACAATCACCATCAATGCCGTCGACCCGGAGATCGGGGCCAAGGTGTATGCGTGGGTTCGCGATGGGAAACGAGTCAAGGGGGGCTTGGAAGGTGCGGAGGCTCTGTTGGCTAAACAGCTTGGTGCCGTGCGTGCGCTGAAGGCGGCGGGCATCGTCACCAAGGTGAACAGCATCATTATTCCGGGGATCAACCACACGCATGTAAAAGATGTCGCGCAAAAAGTAGCCGCGTTGGGGGCGGACATCCTGAACACCATTCCGTTGTTGCCTGTGGAGAATACGCCGTTCTTTGGTTTGGGCAAACCACCGGCCGAGATGGTGAAAGCTGTTCGACGTGATGCGGAGGCATATCTACCGCAGATGCATCACTGCACACGTTGCCGGGCCGATGCGGTGGGCCTGCTCGGTGAAGACATGAAAGTGAGTGACTTTGCAGAACTCCGCATCAGCGCCGAAAGCACGGAAGAGCCGACCAGGCTGGTGGTATCGGAAAATCGTCCATACATCGCCGTGGCCAGTTGGGAAGGCATGCTGATCAACCAGCACCTGGGCGAAGCGAATTCGCTGCGCATCTACAAACAGGACGGTGATCGCATCATGTTGCAGGAAGAGCGACAGACACCGCCGCGCGGTGGTGGGGCGAACCGGTGGGATGCCATGGCCAAACTATTGAATGATTGTCGCGCCATCCTTGTGAGTGGCGCGGGACACGTGCCCACGAAGGTGCTGAATGCCGCGGGTGTCGAGGTAACCGTTACCGAGGGGCTTATCGATGAAGTGCTGGCGTGTGTCTTCGAAGGTCGAAGTGCACCCACGCCCGTATCACTGAAAGCATGCGGCACGAGTTGCGGTGGCAACGGCAGTGGCATGGGGTGCGGATAAGGAAATTGCTAATCGTGTATTGCGAATTGCGTATCTGATCTGTGCGTCCACATACACAGTACGCAATCAGCAATACGCAATATCTCAGGAGAAGCCATGGACCAACCCAAACATCACATCTTCGTTTGCGAAAGCTTCCGGATGAACGGTGAGCCGCAAGGCGCATGCAACAGGCAAGGTGCAGCGCAGCTCCCGCAGAGCCTGGATGAGGAGATCGTCGACCGTGGCATTGATGCCCAGGTCACCACATGCGGTTGCCTGAAAGTGTGCGATCGCGGCCCAGCCATGGTCGTCTATCCCGAAGGCTGGTGGTACGGCAATCTCGATGAAGACAACCTGGACACCATCCTCGACGCGCTGGAAGAAGGAAAATGTGTTCCTGAACTCATGATGAGTTAGGCAGCAACCCGCCATGATCTGTCCCAACCACAACCCGACCGTGCATCTGATCGATACCACCTTGCGCGATGGCGAACAAACACCCGGGGTGATGTTCAGTGCGGAAGAAAAGCGTGCCATTGCCATGGCGCTCGATGCGGTTGGAGTGGATGAAATCGAAGTGGGCACACCCGCCATGGGCGACGATGAAGTGCAGGCGATTCGCGCGGTGACCGAACTCGGCTTAAGCGCCCAACTCACCGCATGGTGCCGCGCGCACGAAAATGATCTTGAGGCTGCGCAGCGAAGCGGTTGCCGCAGTGTGCACCTTTCATTGCCTGTATCGCCGATTCATATGCAGGCCATGCAGCACGACGAATCGTGGGTGTTGGATCGATTGCATCACATAGTGAAGCTTGCCCGTCAGCATTTCGAGTACGTATCCGTGGGCGCGCAAGATGCATCGCGCGCGGAAGCTGACTTTCTCACACGCTTTGTTCGTCGTGCCTCGATCACTGGAGCGCATCGTGTGCGGCTCGCGGATACCGTGGGTGTGTGGTGTCCGGCGGATGTCAGTCACGTCATGCGTCAACTTCGATCGTTCGCCAGTGATATGCCACTGGCGTTTCATGCGCACAACGATCTGGGCATGGCCACGGCCAACGCCCTGGCTGCGGTTGATGCCGGCGTCGTGCAAGTTGATGTTACCGTGAATGGCCTGGGCGAACGCGCAGGCAACACGCCGCTGGAACAGTTGGTGATGGCGCTGGCGGTCACGGGACGACCGATCACGCGCGTTCACACCCATGGTCTTCATGGCCTGAGTCAACTGGTGGCCCGATGTGCGAATCAAGTCATTCCGCCACAGCAACCGATCGTGGGCACCCGTGTGTTCACGCATGAATCGGGCATTCACGCCGCAGGACAACTGGTTGATCGGCGATGCTATCAACCGTTTGAAGCCCAGCGCGTTGGCCGAACGGATGAGCGCATCGTAATCGGCAAACACTCAGGCACGCACGCCATCCGACACGCTTATGAGCAGTTGGGCTATGCCTGTTCACCACGCGCGGCAAAACAGTTGTTGCCGCATGTGCGTGCAAAAGTGATCGCACTGGGCGGTGCACTCGGTGGTAAGGAACTGCGCGAAGTATGGAAGCAGCGATGTTAACTCGCTGTCTATCCATTCTGCTGATACTGATTGGTTCTGCGCAAGCGGAAACACTCACGGTGTATGCGGCGGCAAGTCTTACCGGCCCGGTGACCACCATCGCCAGGCAGTTCGAGCAAGATACCGGAAATCGTGTACGTTTGAGCTTTGCCTCCAGTGGTTCATTGGTCAGACAGATCGACGCTGGTGCACCGTGTGATATGTTCATGTCTGCCAGCGTTCAGTGGGTGGATTGGTTACGGCAGCGCAAACAGGTTGATCATGCGGGCGTACATTGTTTTGCTTCGAATCGGCTGGTCATGGTTGTGCCACATGGTCAGGCATCGTCATGGCAGAGCCTGCATCACATGCAGGGAAAGCTTGTGATTGGCGACCCCGCGCATGTGCCTGTGGGACAATACGCCAAACAAGCACTTGTACGTGTACAAGCCTGGTCGTCGCTGGAAGGTCAGTTGGTTTATGCCAACAACGCGCGTGCAGTGTTGCGTTTTGTCGTAGAGGGCCAGGCTGATGCGGGTATTGTTTATGCCAGCGATGCTGAGCATGAGCCACGCGTGACCACCGTTCAGACATTCGATACGACGATGCACGATCAGATCGGTTATTACGCAGTGAACTGTACATCAGCGCCTGCTGGGTCGCAGTGGATGCGGTACCTGCGCGAGGCTCATGTGCAGGCAATACTCGCAGGTTATGGATTGGGGGTCGATGGTTCTCTGGCACATCACATGGCGGTATCGACATCC